>CAJWWA010000424.1 GCA_913048495.1 uncultured Halieaceae bacterium | reverse complement strand
CACCGTCGTCCACCGTCCCGCGCGCGCGACGTTCGCACCACCGCGTCGTCGCACCACCGACGCCGACGCCGACGACCGCGACCGCGACCGCCTCGGCGAGCTGATGACCGAGATCGCCACGGCTACCGCCGCCGGCTACGGCGTCGGCTGTGAGGTCGAGCTGTTCCCGCGCTACGGGCCTACCGTGAACCACGCGGAGGAGGCCGCCTGCTACCGCGGCGCTCTAGCGGCGGAGTTCGGCACGGCCGTGCTCGACGGCGGGACGCGGCTGCCGATCATGGCGTCCGAGGACTTCAGCTATTACCTCAGGGAGCGGCCCGGCGCCTTCGCGCTGGTCGGCGCCGGTGGCGAGGAGACCCGTCACCAGGTGCCCTGCCACAGCGCCCGCTACGATTTCAACGACGCACTGATCGCGCCGATGGCACGCGTCTATGCGCGCCTCGCCGGGGCGCCGCTGCCGGCGCAAGGGGAATGACGGCCGGCGCCCGGGTCACAGGGCCAATGCCACGGGCGATCGCAGACACAGTGACGCATACAGGAACGAATACAGGAACGAATACAGGAACAAGGGAGGACACACCATGAACGCCATCGAAGGCATCGACGTTTTCGAACAGTACGAGTCGAACATCCGCGGCTACTGCCGTCTTTACCCCACCGTCTTTGCCAGCGCCTCGAACGCGCGGCAGGTGGATGAGGCGGGCAAGTCGTATATCGACTTCTTCGCCGGTGCCGGGGTGCTGAATTTCGGCCACAACAACCCGCGCATGAAGCGCGCGCTCATCGATTTCATCGAGGGCGACGGCGTCGCTCACAGTCTCGACATGCACACCACCGTGAAGCGGGAGTTCATCCGCGATTTCGTCGACACGATCCTCGCCCCGCGGGAATGGGACTACCGGCTCATGTTCATGGGGCCCACCGGTACCAACGCGGTCGAGAGCGCGCTCAAGCTCGCCCGCAAGGTCACCGGCCGGCGCACCGTGGTGGCCTATACCTCGGGCTTCCACGGCATGACCCTCGGCTCGCTCGCGGCAACGGCGAACAGCTACTTCCGCAACGCGGCCGGCGTGCCGCTGGAGCACGTGCTGCGCCAGCCCTTCGGCTGCGAGAAGACCTGCCTCGGCTGCGACATGGGCTGCGGTGTGGACTCGGTGGCGGCCCTGCGCGCCCAGTACGCGGACCCGTCCTCCGGGCTCGAGCCGCCGGCGGCGTTCCTCGTCGAGGCCATCCAGGCCGAGGGCGGCGTGCACGTGGCCTCCGCTGCCTGGCTGCAGGCGGTGCAGCAGCTGGCCCGGGACCTCGGCGCCCTGTTCATCATCGACGACATCCAGGCCGGCTGCGGCCGCACCGGCTCCTACTTCAGTTTCGACGGTATGGGCCTGGACCCGGACATCATCACCCTGGCCAAGGGTATCGGCGGCTTCGGCACGCCGCTGGCCATGAACCTCGCCAAGCCGGAGCACGACGCGCACTGGCAGCCCGGCGAGCACACCGGCACCTTCCGCGGCCAGGGCCTGTCCTTCGTGGCCGGGCGCGAAGCGCTGGCCTACTTCCGCGATGACAGCCTCATGGACGAGGTGAAGCAGCGCGGCAAACGCATGGTGGAGCGGCTTGAGGCGATCTGCGGGCGCATCGACAGGCCCATGCAGGTGCGCGGCAAGGGCATGATGCAGGCGATCGACCTCGGCGACGGTGCCCTGGCCAAGGCGGCGGCGAGCGCCTGCTTCCAGCGCGGCCTGCTCATCGGCACCTGCGGTACCGGTGGCGCCACCCTCAAGCTGATCCCGCCGCTGACCATTCCGGATGAAGACCTCATCGGACGCTACATCGCCGAAGATTTGATCAATGAGAAGACTGGTTTGGTGTATGTGGAAGCCGGCGACGAGATTACCGAAGAGCTTCTGATATCCTTAGGCGAAGCCGGAATCGAGGAAATTCACACCCTCGCCATTGACCACGTCAATGTCGGGCCCTACATCCGCAACACATTGGCCGCTGACA
>CAJWWA010000423.1 GCA_913048495.1 uncultured Halieaceae bacterium | reverse complement strand
TGCCGGCGGTGTTGTTCGACAGTACCGGCAGCACCAGCGCCAGGAACCAGATCGCCAGCCCCAGCGCCAGACCTGCCAACAGGCCGATGCGATTGGCGCGCGGCCAGTAGGGCGTGGCGATCACCGCCGGCAGGAACTGCAGTGTCCCGCTGAAGGCCAGGAAGCCCAGCTCCGGCAGCGACTGCCCGTTGCCGAGGAAGGCAAAGAACGCGTAGCCGCCGAGGATGAGCGCCGTGATCAGGCTTCGGCGCAGCCACTTCAGCTGCCGGTAGAGGCCGCTGTCACCGGCGGCGCGCAGCAGCCGGTTCGGCAGCACGAGGTAATTGAGGCACATGTTGGCGAGCGCCAGCGTGGCCACCACGATGACCGCGCTGGCGGCGGAGAGGCCCGCGACGAAGGCCACGCCGCTCACCCAGGGGGCGCCGAGGGCCGCGCCGAGGCCGAGGCCGGCGAAAGAGGCGGGCAGGGTGCTGCCCGCGGCGACGGCGCCCCAGGTCACCGGCAGTACCGGCAGCGCCAGCAGCAGCAGGTAGAGGGGCAGGCCCCAGCTCGCCGCGCGCAGGTGCCGGCTGTCGCTGTTCTCGGCAAAGGCCATGTGAAAAATATGCGGCATGCAGACGGCGCCGGCGAAGAACAGGAGCAGCAGCAGGCGGGCGGCGCCGGCGGGCAGCGGCGGCGCACTGCCGCCGAGGGCGGCATGATGCTCGCGGAGCCAGCGTTCCAGGCCGTCGAAGCCGTCGAAAACCGCGCCCAGGGCGACGGCCATGAGCAGCGTGAGGGCGCCCAGCTTGACCAGGGATTCGAAGGCGATGGCGGCCACGAGCCCCGGGTTGCGGTTGGGGTTGGCGGCGTTGCGGGTGCCGAAGAGGATCGTGAACACCGTGATGATCACGCAGAAAAGCAGCGCCAGGCCATCGCGGGGGCCCCCGCCCGGCAGCAGGTCGAGACCGCCGCCGGCGAGGTGATGGATACTGTCGGCGACGGTCCGGATCTGCAGGGCTAGCAGCGGCAGCAACGTGGCGCACATCGCCAGGGTGACCGCCGCACCGACCCAGGGGCTGCGGAAGCGGAACGCCAGCAGGTCTGCCAGCGAGGCGAGCTGGTGTACCCGGCACAGGCGCAGCAGCGGGCGCAGCAGCAGCACCGCGAGGAGGAACATGAGCGCGATGCCGAGGTAGTAGAGAAGGTAGTGATGACCGTAGAGCGCTGCGAGCGTGAACACGCCGTTGCTGGCCATGCCGCCGCCGATGACGCCCAGGGACAGCACGTAGGTGGCCGGGTGCTCCACGACTCGCTTCGGGATGGCGCCCCGGTCGCCGAAGTAGCCCACCAGGAACAGGACGCTCAGGTAGGCGACGATGGCGAGGAGAACCTGGTCCGGGCTAAAGCTCATCGAAGTCCCGGCGGCGCTGGTTCCAGTACACACCCGCGATCACCGCGGCCCCGACGATGAAGGGACGGTACCAGTGCACCGGGTCGGCGAACATCCAGCGTTCGATACCCGGGAACAGGATGACGGTGAGGGCGACGGCGAGCAGCAGGCCGCGATCGAGGTACATGACGATGAGTCCCGGTGGCCTGCGGCGAGTCTACGAGATGCCCGAGGGGGGGTAAAGGCGATCACCCGGCAGGGCCGCCGTCCCGGTGAGCGCCGCCGGCGCCCAGTGCCGTACCGCGTGCGCGAGCAGCGCCGGGGGCGGCGGCGCTGCCGGCTGCTGAAAATGCAGCCCGAGCGGGGAGAGGGTGTCCTGCGCGCCGATGCCGACCTGCTCAATCCGAGGGCCGCCGGCGTCGAGCACGTAGCGGTAGTGCGAGGAGTCAAACCGGACCTGCGGGCGGAAGGCGAGCGCGCCGACCTTGTCCTCGCGCCCGGCGCGCTGCTGCGAGAAGGCCTCGTCGACAAAGAGCGCCGCGTGCGCGGCGTAGCCGTCCTGGCAGTTGAGCGCCGAGGCGTGCGACGGCCCCGCGCCCACGTCGCGCTCGAGCTGCGCGAGGTCGTCGGCGGG
>CAJWWA010000422.1 GCA_913048495.1 uncultured Halieaceae bacterium | reverse complement strand
TTCAGCTGTATTCCCGCACCGACATTCGCCGCGATCCCGCTTACACCATCTTCTACATGGGCATCAACATCGGCGCGTTCACCGCCACGCTGCTCTGCGGCTACCTGGGCGAGACCTACGGCTGGAGCTACGGTTTCGGCGCCGCCGGGATCGGCATGCTCGTCGGCCTGGCCACCTTCCTCGGCGGGCAGAAGCACCTCCAGGGGCTCGCCGAGCCATCGCGGCCGGAGGTTCTCAAGGAACGCTCCCCCCTCGGTCTCAACAAGGAGCTGACCATCTACCTGGCCGCCCTCGGCGGCGTGGCCGTGGCCTGGCAGCTGCTGCAGTTCAACGGCGGCGTGGGCATGCTCCTGAACGCCCTCGCCCTGACCGTGCTCGCGGGGCTGACCTGGTTCATCGCGGTGAAGTGCGACGCGGTGGAACGCTCGCGGATGATCGTGCTGGTCGTGCTCACGCTGTCCAGCGTGCTGTTCTGGTCCCTGTTCGAGCAGAGCGCGGCGTCCATGACCCTGTTCGCGGACCGGGTGATGGACCGGGAAGTCTTCGGCGTCACCCTGACCGCCTCCCAGTTCGGCTCACTGAACGCCTTTTTCATCTTCCTGTTCGCGCCGGTCTTCGCCCTGCTCTGGACCGTGCTCGGCCGCCGGGGCCTGGAGCCGAGCACGCCGGTGAAGTTCTCCCTCGGCATCGCCCAGGCCGGGCTGGGCTTCGGCGCGCTGATCCTCGGCGCGGCCAACCCGAACCAGGCCGGGCTCGTCTCGGGCTACTGGATGATCCTCGCCTACCTGCTGCACACCTGCGGTGAGCTCTGCCTGTCGCCGGTGGGTCTCTCGGCGGTGACCAAGCTGTCCGTGCCGAGCATTACCGGCGTCATGATGGGCAGCTGGTTCCTGGCCACCGCCTACTCGAACTTCGTCGCCGCGCAGCTTTCCAAGATCGCCGCCATCGAGACCGTGGAGGGCACGGTGGCCGACGTCGGCACGGCGCTCGCCAGCTACACCGAACTGTTCGGCAAGCTGTTCTGGGTGGGCCTCGCGGTGGCGGCGGTATTGCTCGCGCTGTCGCCGCTGCTGAAACGGATGATGCGCGGTATCCACTGACCGCCCCGGGCTGGGGCAGGGGCCGGCAACCGGGGGGAAGGGGGAAAGAACCATGACAGCAAGGGACTTCGACCTCGTGCTCTGGGGCGCCACGGGCTTCACCGGCCGCCTCGTGGCCGAGCACCTGACCGCGCACTACGGCCACGGCGGCCGCCTGCGCTGGGCCCTGGGCGGGCGCAACCGGGACAAGCTGGAGACGCTCGCCGCCGAACTGTCCGACGACAGCGGCACACCGGCGCTGCTCACCGGCGACAGCGACGACGACGCGAGCATGGCCTCCCTGGCCGGCCGGGCGAAAGTCGTGTGCAGCACCGTGGGGCCCTACGCGCGCCACGGCACGCCGCTGGTGGCGGCCTGTGCCGATGCCGGCACCGACTACTGCGACCTCACCGGCGAGGTGCCGTGGGTGGCCATGACCATCGCGCGCTTCGGCGAGCGCGCCGCCGAAACCGGCGCCCGCATCGTGCACAGTTGCGGCTTCGATTCCATCCCCTCGGACCTCGGCACCTGGTTCGTGCAGCGGGAGATGCTGACCCGTCACGGCGTCGCGGGCCGCCGCGTGCGCGGCCGCGTGGGCCGCTCCCGGGGCGGCGCCAGCGGCGGCACCGTGGCCAGCCTCCTCGGCGTCATGGAAGACGCGGGCCGGGACCGCAGCGTGCGCAAGCTCCTGGCCGATCCCTACAGCCTCAATCCACTGGGCGCGCCCCGGGGCCCGGACCGGAATGACAGCCTGCGCCCGCTCTACGACCCGGTCTTCGAACAGTGGACCGGGCCCTTCGTGATGGCGGCGATCAACACCCGCGTCGTGCGCCGCAGCAACGCGCTGCTCGACTTCCCCTGGGGCGAAGACTTCGCCTACGACGAGCGCCAGCTCTGCCGCTCGCGCGCCCAGGCCACACTGCTGGCCGGCGCGCTC
>CAJWWA010000421.1 GCA_913048495.1 uncultured Halieaceae bacterium | reverse complement strand
AGCAGCGTCTGCCGCGAGCGGATGTGCGTGTCCTGCCAGGCGCCGATCGCGCCGGGGATACCGGCGACCCAGAACACCGGCGCGAGCAGCGTGTCGAGGACGGCGCGACTGCCGTCGAGGCGGTTGTAGCGGAGGTCGGCGACCAGTAGCGCAGCCACGACGAAGGCGACCAGCGTCACCTTCAATCCGAGGTGCGACTCCTTGACGAATAGCGGCCTGATGTCAGTTCCCGGTGGCCGACGGCCATCGGGGCGCCGGCGCCTTACTCAGTAGAGAGCAAGTCTATCGTATGCCGATCCATGCGTTCCATAGCCATGCCGCCGCCCCGGGCGACGCAGGTCAGCGGGTCCTCGGCGACCACGACCGGCAGGCCCGTTTCCTCGGCGATGAGCCGGTCGAGGTCGCGCAGCAGGGCGCCGCCGCCGGTGAGCACGATACCGCTCTCGGCGATATCCGCCGCCAGCTCCGGCGGCGACTGTTCGAGGGCCGACTTCACGGACTGCACGATGGAGGTGAGCGGATCCTGCAGCGCCTCGAGGATCTCGTCGCTGTTCAGGGTGAAGCTCCGCGGCACGCCCTCGGCCAGGTTGCGGCCGCGCACGTCGATCTCGCGCACCTCGCTGCCCTTGTAGGCGCAGCCGATCTCTTCCTTGATCTTCTCGGCCGTGGCATCGCCGATGAGGGTGCCGTAGCGGCGGCGCACGTAGGCGACGATGGCCTCGTCGAAGCGGTCGCCGCCGACGCGCACGGAGTCGCGGTAGACCACGCCGTTGAGGGAGATGATGGCGATCTCGGTGGTGCCGCCACCCACGTCCACCACCATGCAGCCGGTGGCTTCGTCGACGTCGAGGCCGGCGCCGATGGCGGCGGCCATCGGCTCCTCGATGAGGCGGACCTCCCGCGCCCCGGCGCTGAGCGCGGACTCGCGGATGGCCCGGCGCTCGACCTGCGTCGACATGCAGGGCACGCAGATGAGGACCCGCGGGCTCGGGCGGATGTAGCGCGTCTCGTGCACCTTGGCGATGAAGTGCTGGAGCATCTTCTCGGTGACCTGGAAATCGGCGATCACGCCGTCCTTCAGCGGCCGGATGGCGGTGATGTTGCCCGGCGTGCGGCCGAGCATGCGCTTGGCCTCCGTACCCACGGCCTCGATGGTCTTCTGGCCGTTGTGGATACGGATGGCGACCACGGAGGGTTCGTCGAGGATAATACCCTGGCCGCGGACGTAGATGAGGGTGTTGGCGGTCCCCAGGTCGATCGACAGATCGTTGGAGAACATACCGCGGAGTTTCTTCAGCATTCAGCGTGTACCTTGAAGGGCCCTGGCCAGAGCGATCGCGCAAAACGCCTCTTCAGAAGGCGCGGGCGCAAGCGACGCGGGTCACGGACGATAGGAAACGGGCTGGAATAGCCGCGTTCTCGTGCGGTTTTGGGGCGCCGGACTGCGAGCAACTCTACCAACGGCGGGGATGTTGGGCAAGGCGCAACTATGGTAGATTTCGCGCTCGCGGCGCCGGGGGCGGCCCCGGTCGCAAGCCCCGGTGCCACTCGTACCGCAACCGTTAACACGACCTGAAAGAGCAACGCGGAATCCCCTGCCCATGACCCTAGGCGCCGATCAACTCGAGCGGCTGGCCGCCCTGGCCCGCCTGCGCATCGACCCCGGGGAAGCGCCGGCGCTGGAGGATAGCCTCGGTCGCATCCTGGCCCTGGTCGAAGAGCTGTCCGCCGTGGACACGACCGGCGTGGAGCCCCTGGCCAACCCGCTGGACGCGGTACAGCCGCTGCGCGCCGACGAAGTGACCGAGGGCAACCGCCGCGAGGCCTTCCAGGCCATCGCCCCGGCCGTGGAAAGCGGCCTGTACCTCGTGCCGAAAGTCATCGAATAAGGAAAGGGCTGACATGCATCAACTGACCCTGGCCGAGATCGCCAAGGGCCTCGAGGCCAAGCAATTCTCCGCCGAAGAACTGACCCGCAGCCTGCTGGCGCGTATCGCCCAGCTCGATCCGCAGCTCAACA
>CAJWWA010000420.1 GCA_913048495.1 uncultured Halieaceae bacterium | reverse complement strand
CGACCACGTCGACGGCTTCGCCGCCGGCTCCGTCACCATGACGGAAGCCGCCTTCGGCCCGATGCCGGCAAACCTCGACTTCGCCGAGGCCGCCACGTTGCCCTGCGCCGCGCTCACCGCCTGGCGGGCGCTGTTCGTGGAGACACGGCTCAAGCCCGGCGACTGGGTGCTCGTGCAGGGCTCCGGCGGGGTCAGCGTCTTCGCCCTGCAGTTCGCGCGGATGATCGGCTGCCGGGTCATCGCCACGTCCTCCTCCGACGAGAAGCTCGAGCGCCTCGGCGCCCTGGGCGCGGAGCACCTCATCAACTACCGCAAGGAGCCGAAGTGGGGCAAGGCGGTGGAGACACTCACCGGGGGCCGGGGCGTCGAGCTGGTCGTGGAGGTCGGCGGCCCCGGGACCATCGGTGAGTCGGTGCGCGCCGTCGGCTTCGGCGGCTGTATCGCCATGATCGGTGTGCTCACGGGCGTGTCCGGCGAGGTTCCCCTGGCGGCCATGTTCCAGAAGAACGCGCGCATGGCGGGTATCACCGTGGGCAGCCAGCAGGCCCAGGCCGACATGGTGAAAGCGATCGAAGCGGCGGACCTGCACCCGGTGATCGACAGCAGCTACCCGCTGGAGGAGCTGGCCGGCGCCTTCCGGCACCAGGAAGCGCAGGCGCACTTCGGCAAGGTCTGTATCACCATGGGCTGAGCCGCGGGCTGGCGGCTGTGGGAAGGGCGCCCCCGGGGGCGCCTACTTGCGGTCGATCTCGTCGAGCTCGAGGTTGATGTCGTCGAAGGCACCGCCCTTGTTCAGGCGGATGTGCAGGGAGACGTTGTTCTTCGAGTCCGCGAACTCGATGGCGGTTTCGGCGCTGATCTTGCCCTTCTCGTAGAGCTCGATCAGGGCCTGGTCGAAGGTGCGCATCTGGTATTTGCTGCCCTGGGCCATGGTGTCCCGCAGCTCGGAGAAGTCCTGCTTGGTGATCAGGTCCTGGACGCGCGGGGTGTTGATCATGACCTCCATGGCCGCGCACTTGCCGCCGTCCACCGTGGGCACAAGGCGCTGTGAAATGATGGCGCGCAGGTTCTGGGCGACGCGGATGGTCTCGTTGGCCTGGTCCTCGGACGGGAAGAAGGTGAGCATCCGCTCGAGGGCCGCCACGGAGTTGTTCGCGTGCAGGGTCGTGAGGCAGAGGTGACCCGTGTTCGCGAACTTGAGGGCGTATTCCATGCTCTCGGCGTCGCGGATCTCGCCGAGGAGGATGACGTTCGGCGCCGAACGCATGGCCGAGCGGATGCCCGTGCTGAAGCTCTCCGTGTCGACGCCGATCTCGCGCTGGGCGACCACGGAGCGCTTGTGCTCGTGCAGGTACTCGATCGGGTCTTCCAGGGTGATGATGTGCCCGGCGGCGTTCGAGTTGCGGTGGTCGATCATCGCCGCGAGGGAGGTCGACTTGCCCGAGCCGGTGGCGCCGACGACCACGATGAGGCCGTTCTTTTCCATGACGAGGTCATTCAGCACCGGGGGCAGGCCGAGTTCCTCGACGCTCGGGATCTCGTTGTGCACGTAGCGGAACACGAGTGAGGTTTCGCCGCGCTGGCGGAAGGCCGCGGCGCGGAAGCGGCCGAGGTTCGGCACGCCGACGCTGAAGTCGACCTCGCCGTGCTCCTCGAACTCCATGATCTTGCGATCGGAGGTCAGCGACCGGAAGATGCGGTCCACCTGCCCCGGCGCGAGGCGCTCGCCGATCCAGGCAAAGCCGAAGGGCCCCTTGATGAGGATTTTCGCACCTGCGTGCAGGTACATGTCCTCGCCTTCCTTGTTCACCATGAGGGCGAGGTAGGGCGCAATCTCGAGGTCCGTATCCGACATCCTGTGATCCTTCTGACGGGTCCCGTGGGAGTATCGCACCGGCGGCGGTCCGGGAAAAGCGCGCCGGCACCGACTGCTGCGCGGAGGCCCCTGATCCGGGGGCAGCCCTTGTACTCTCCGGTCTCAGCGGAAATAATCGCGCATTCCCGCCTGTAGCTCAGCAGGATAGAGCAACCGCCTCCTAAGCGGTAGGTCGCAGGTTCGAATCCTGCCAGGCGGACC
>CAJWWA010000419.1 GCA_913048495.1 uncultured Halieaceae bacterium | reverse complement strand
CCTGCGACCACCACACCCCCAGTGTGGTGCGCTACCAGACTGCGCTACGCCCCGACGGGTCGCCCTTGCGGCGAGACGCGCATTATACGCGACCAGGCCTGTGACACAACGGCTCGCCGGCTGCGGGCTAGCGTTTCGCGGGCTTGAGGAGTTCCAGGACTTCCTCGAGGTCGCGGATCGACTCCTGGATCACGGCCTTGATCTCCGCCGGGCGCACGCCCTGCTCGCCGTCGTCCTCCATGCGCTGGCGGGCGCCACCGATCGTGTACCCCTCCTCGTAGAGGAGCGAGCGGATCTGGCGGATCGTCAGCACGTCTTCGCGCTGGTAGTAGCGGCGGTTGCCGCGGCGCTTCACCGGCTTGAGCTGCGGAAACTCCTGCTCCCAGTAACGCAGGACGTGGGGCTTTACCGCACAGAGCTCGCTGACTTCGCCGATGGTGAAATACCGCTTGCCGGGGATGGCGGGCAGTTCGTTGTTATGACTCGGTTCCAGCATACGCTTCCACCCTGGCCTTGAGCTTCTGCCCGGGCCTGAAGGTTACGACGCGGCGGGCGGAGATGGGGATCTCCTCGCCGGTCTTCGGGTTGCGGCCGGGCCGCTGGCTCTTGTCGCGCAGGTCGAAATTGCCGAAACCGGAAAGCTTCACCTGTTCGTTGTTTTCAAGGCACGCGCGGATCTCCTCGAAGAACAGCTCGACGATCTCCTTTGCCTCGCGCTTGTTCAGACCCAGTTCCTCGAACAAACGCTCGGCCATTTCCGACTTGGTCAGTGCACTCATGGGCGCTACGCCTGGCCCCGCAACTCCGCGTTATAGTTTTTTACCAGTGAATCAATGACTTGCTCGACGGCCTGAGTCACCTCTTCATCATCAAGAGTGCGCGATTGATCCCGGAAAGTCAAACCGATTGCAAGACTTTTTCGTTTAGGATCAATGCCTTTCCCGGCATATACATCAAAGAGCGTTAACTCCTTGAAGTAAGGGCCTGCCATGGCTCGAACATCTGCCACGATCGCTGCCGCAGGCACTTCGCGGTCGACGATGACGGCGAGGTCGCGACGGATTTCCGGGAAGCGCGACACCGGCGCGAAGGCCGGCAGGCGGGCCTCGAGCAGCGCCGCGAGATCGATTTCCGCGACGTAGAGCGGGCGGTCCAGGTCCAGGGTCGCGAGGGTCTCGGGATGCAGGGCGCCGAGGTAACCGACCACGGCGTCGCCGCGATGAACCGCCGCCGTCTGCCCCGGGTGCAGCCCCGCGCGCTCGGCGGCGGCGAAGGAAAAGGCCCCCTCGCAGCCGGTCAGCGCGAACAGGCTCTCGAGGTCACCCTTCAGGTCGTAGAAGTCCGCCGCGTCGCGGCTGCCGGCCCAGCCCTCGGGCTGCCGGCGCCCACCGAGGAGCAGGGCGAGGGTCGGGCGCTGATCCAGCGCAGCGCCCTCCCCGGGAAGGAAGCGCAGCCCGGTCTCGAACAGCCGCGGCCGCGGCTGCTGCCGGTTCAGGTTGCGCTGCGCGGTGGCCACCAGGCCCGGGATGAGGCTGGTGCGCATCACCGCCATGTCGCTGGAGATGGGGTTGCGCAGGGCGACCGGCTCGAGCGCCGGGTCGAACAGCGCCTGCTGCGCGGGGTCGACGAAGCTGTAGGTGATGGCCTCGCGGTAGCCCCGGGCCGCGAGGTGCCGGCGCAGCAGGCGCTGCGACAGCTGCGTCTCGGGCCGCCGCGGCATGGTGAGATCGGCGCGGATGCGGGTGGTCGGCAGGCGGTGATAGCCGTAGACCCGGCCCAGTTCCTCGAGCAGGTCGGCCTCGATGGCGATATCGAAGCGCCAGGGCGGCACTGCGCAGTGCCAGCCGTCATCCACGGGCTCTACGCCGAGGCCGAGACCGCGCAGAATCTTCTCCACCGCGGCGTCGTCGATGGCCACGCCGAGCACCCGCTCGATGCGCGCGGCGCGCAGGTGCACGGGCTCGCGCACCGGCAGCGCGCCCTCTTCCACCGCCTCGACCACCGGGCCCGGCTCACCGCCGACGATGCCGATCAGCAGCGCCGTGGCCCGCTCCATGGCGGGGCGCTGCAGCGTGTAGTCCACGCCGCGC
>CAJWWA010000418.1 GCA_913048495.1 uncultured Halieaceae bacterium | reverse complement strand
CTGCCCTTTTCTACCGGGGTGATCGGCGAGCCGCTGCCTGTGGCGCCGATCAGCGCGGCGGTGCCGCAACTCCTCGAAGGCCTCAGCGCCGACGGCTGGGCGGACGCCGCCCGCGGCATCATGACCACCGACACCCGGCCCAAGCTGTGCAGTGCGCAGCTCACCATCGACGGCACGACGGTCACCGTGACCGGCATGGCCAAGGGCGCCGGCATGCTGCGCCCGGACATGGCCACCATGCTCGCCTTTATTGCCACGGATGCGGCCGTGGCCCAGCCGGTACTGGAGGCCATGCTGCGCGAGGCCGTGGACCGCTCCTTCCACCGTATCTCCGTCGACGGCGATACCTCCACCAACGACGCCTGCGTGCTGCTCGCGACGGGCGCTGCAGGTAATGACGACATCGCCGATGCGCACAGCGACGCCGCCCGCGCGCTGGCCGAAGCCGTCGGCGACGTGTGTGTTCAGCTGGCCCAGGGCCTGGTGCGCGACGGCGAGGGCGCGAGCAAGTTCGTGGCCATCACCGTCGCCGGCGGCAAGGGCAGCGACGAGTGCCTGGCGGTGGCCTTCACCATCGCCCACTCGCCGCTCGTGAAGACCGCGCTCTTCGCCTCGGACCCGAACTGGGGCCGGCTCCTCGCCGCCATTGGCCGGGCCGGCCTTGCCGACCTCGACGTGGAAAGCGTGAGCGTGCGCCTGAACGACGTGCTCATCGCCGAGGGCGGCTGCCGCGCCGCGAGCTATACGGAGGAGGCCGGCGCCGCCGCCATGGCCGAGGCGGAGATCCGCATCGACGTGGACCTCGGCCGCGGTGAGGCGAGCGAGACTGTCTGGACCTCCGACTTCTCCTACGACTACGTGCGCATCAATGCCGAGTACCGCACCTAGCGTTCCTTGCATCGCGCTCGACGCGGCTCCTCAGGCTCTTTGACCAGGCTTCCCCTCGATGTGACCTCTGCACGATTTTGAGGTATCAACAATGTTGACACCATACCGGGGGGCTTCTAGCATGGTCACAGTGAAGGCGAGGAGAAGGCGCTGATGAGATTGTCGATCCAGAAATGGGGAAACGGGGCAGCCGTCCGCCTGCAGCGGCCGCTTCTGCGCCAGATCCAGTGTGAAATCGGTGAAACGCTCGAGGTCGAAGTCGTCGACGGCGGGCTCTTCCTGCGGCCGGTCAGGGCGCCTGAGTTTTCTCTGGATGAGCTCCTGGAGAGCTGCACTCCCGACAAGGTGGGCCTGGACGAAGAGGATCGCGCCTGGCTTCAGGACGCCCCCCAGGGTAAAGAACGCTAGATGGCGCAGTCCCAGGTGCCACGCCGCGGTGATGTGGTATTCACGGATTTCGACCCCGCCGCCGGCCATGAGCAGAGGAACAGGCGTCCTGCCCTGGTGCTCTCGCCTGAAGCTTTCAACGCCAAACTCGGCCTGGCGCTGGTGGCGCCCGTAACGTCGACGGTGCGCGGTCATGGCTTTGAAGTTGCCCTTGAGGGCATGGAGACGACCGGCGTCGTGCTCTGTCAGCAGGTGAAGGTCATTGACTACGAGGCCAGGGGCCTGCGTTACGTCGAGCGCGCGCCCGCAGCGGTTATTGAGACCGTGCTGGCAAAAGTGCGGCTGCTGGTCAGCTAGCCCGGGCCGTCATGAATCGCTCCCTCAGGCCCGACGCACAACCGCAAGCCGACCCCGCCAGGCTTCACGTTGCCGTCGGCGTCGTCATCGACGGCGAGGGCCGGGTGCTCGTGGCGCTGCGGCCGGCAGACAAGCACCAGGGCGGGCGCTGGGAATTCCCGGGCGGCAAGGTCGAGGACGGCGAAAGCGTGACCGATGCGCTGGCGCGGGAGCTGGCCGAGGAAGTTGCCCTGGAAGTCGCCGGTACCGAGCCCCTGGTGGTCATCGAGCACGACTACGGCGACCGCCACGTCTGCCTCGATGTGCACCTGGTGACGGCTTACATTGGTGAGGCGGCGGGGCAGGAAGGGCAGCCGCTGCGCTGGCTGGCGCCGGATGAGCTGGATGCCGGAGAGTTCCCCGCCGCAAATGCCCCCATTATCGCGGCGCTGCGGGAGCGCCTCGCCTAGCGGCTTTGGCTAGTGCTCGCGGGCCAGCTCC
>CAJWWA010000417.1 GCA_913048495.1 uncultured Halieaceae bacterium | reverse complement strand
TGACGCCTTCAAATCGCGAAGCGCCGAATTTGAGAATCCGGTTCACGAAATTGCCCAGAACGTCAGCCAGATCCTTGTTCACGCTCGACTGGAAATGATCCCAGGTGAACTGGGAGTCAGAGCCCTCGGGGCCATAGGCCGTCAGATACCAGCGCCAGTAATCGGCCGGCAGCAATTCGAGCGCCTGCCCGAGCTGCTGCGCCAGCACCGGGACGCGCAGCGCCCGGCCTGGACCTGGCAGCGCGCCGCCGAACTCGCCTTCCAGGAGTCCCTGCACGACGGGCTTCTCGCCCCGGTACCGGAAGCGCCGGCGGCGGAACGTCCCGCCCTGCAGGCCGTGTTCTGCATCGACGTGCGCTCCGAGGTCTACCGGCGCGCGCTCGAGTCCCAGTCCGCCGCGATCCAGACCCTGGGCTTTGCCGGGTTCTTCGGCCTGCCCATCGCCTACGCACCTGCCGGCAGCGCCTACGAGCGCCCGCAGCTGCCCGGCCTGCTCGCCCCCGCCCTGACCGTCGCCGAGGCGGAATCGGACGACGCGCTCGCCGCGCGGAGCGCGGCTTTCAACCGGCGCGCGCGCTGGGAGGGCTTCGGCAAGAAGGCGCCGGCGGCCTTCGGCTTCGTCGAGGCGGCGGGCATCGGCTACGCCCTGAACCTGCTGCGCGAAAGTTTCCTTGGTGCCGACCCGGCCCACCCGGTAAACACGCACTGCGGTCACGACACCCGCTTCGAGCTACGCCGGGACGGCCAGGTGCTCGACGCCGCGGCGCAGGCCGGCCTCGTCGCCGGCGTGCTCGGCGCCATGACCCTGACCGACAGCTTCGCGCCGGTGGTGCTCCTCGCCGGCCACGGCAGCAGCACCCGCAACAACCCGCACGCCGCGGGCCTGGACTGCGGCGCCTGCTGCGGCCAGACCGGTGAGATCAATGTGCGCGTCCTTGCGCAGGTGCTCAACGATGACGAGGTGCGCGCGCACCTCGCCAGCGACCACGGGATCGCCATCCCCGCGGACACGCGCTTTATCCCGACGCTGCACGACACCACCACGGATGAGCTCAAGCTCCTGCAGCCGTTGCCGGATACGGACGCGCCCCTCAACCAGTGGATCGCCGCTGCCGGCGCCACGGCCCGGCGCGAGCGCGCACCGAAGCTCGGCCTTTCCCCGGCACAGAGCGAGAAGGCGATCCCCGCGCGCAGCCGCGACTGGTCGCAGGTGCGCCCGGAGTGGGGCCTCGCCGGCAACGCCTGCTTCATCGTCGCGCCGCGCAGCCGCAGCCGCCACCTGGACCTCGGCGGCCGCAGTTTCCTGCACGACTACGACTGGCGCGCCGACGCCGACAACGGCTACCCGGTGCTCGAGCTGATCATGACCGCGCCGATGGTGGTCACCCACTGGATCAACATGCAGTACAACGCCTCTGTTACGGACCCGACCCGCTACGGCTCGGGCAACAAGGTGCTGCACAACGTGGTCGGCGGCAATCTCGGCGTGTTCGAGGGCAACGGCGGCGACCTGCGCATCGGCCTGCCGCTGCAGTCGGTCCACGACGGCGAGGACTGGGTCCACCCGCCCCTGCGCCTCTCGGTCTACCTCGACGCCCCCGCCGAGGCGATCGCCGCCATCGCCGAGAAGCACGAGGTCGTCCGCCAGCTCATCGACAACGGCTGGCTCTACCTCTTCCGCCTCGACGACGAGGCCGGCGAAATCCAGCGCCTCCACCGCGGCCGCTGGTCCGTCGCCGCGTCTTCGGAGGCGTCGGCGGCGGCTTAAGCCAGGGGTTCTTTGCGGCTTTGGGTGGCGGCGTCCACCGGAACGCCCGCCCGGGACACGCTACAAGCACGTCCATGTGCGCTCGGCGCGGGCCATCCATGGCCCGCGACGGTCCCGGGGAGCCATGCCGGCGCCTGCCTTCTCATCCAACCTTGTCACACTGGCAACTCGCGGCAAGCACAGTCAGCCGACGGATAGCGCACTGAAAGCTCGCACGTTAGCAAGCAGGATGGGGGTAACGGCAGTGGAAAGTTGGGGGGGCGTCTTCGAGAAGGAAGGGCCGGGAGAAGGGGGAGCGGACCGTCGCCGGCCATGGATGGCCGGCGCCGAGCGCACATGGACGTGCTTGTAGCGTGTCCG
>CAJWWA010000416.1 GCA_913048495.1 uncultured Halieaceae bacterium | reverse complement strand
TGAGCTCGTCCTCGTCGAGCAGACGGTGTTCATCCCCCCCGGGCGAACTCTCGATCACCGCCCCGGTCATGCCCAGGTGCAGCCAGACGCTGCGCCGGCCGGAGACCGGGTGGTCGTGCACCAGCGGGTGGACCACGCCGGTGGTGGCGTTGACGGAGGACAGCCGCCGCCAGCGGGCCTGTGTTGCCGCCGGCAGCGCATTGAAGGCGGCACCCAGGTGGGCGAAGACGGTGCCGCCGCCGTGCTCCGGCACGCGGACCATGTGGTAGGCCACGTGGGAGAAAGGCGCCTCGCAGAACGCCCCGTCGTTGTGGAACAGCGGCCCCACGCCGAGGATGCCATGGTGCTGGTCGTTGGACAGGCGGAAGATATGCCGGTTGCCGCCCGGCGTCGCCGGGTGCACGCCATGGGTCGAGTGCAGGGTGCGGCCGCCCCACCACTGGCAGGCCCGCACCAGCTCCTCGGCGGTTAGCCCCTGCTGTCCCTTGAAGACGATGAAGCCCCGGCTCGCCATCTCCGCCTCCAGGGCGGCGAGCACCGCATCCCCCGGCCGGTCGCCCCCCAGGTCGATACCGGCGAGGCTGGCGCCGACCGGCGACAGGGGCGCCAGTTGGCCCCCGGCCTCTTCGATGGTGCGCACGCGGCCCGGGTCCAGCGGTGGAACAGGTGCTTCGCGGGGAACGTCTCGGGTCGTCATGGGTACCTCCTTCGGTGCCGGTGCTTGCGTCTCCTCTGCTGAAGATCAGCCGGGCAGCCAGGGCCCGGTGCTACCGCAACGATAGCAGAGTGTCGCTCCCGGTTAGTGCGCGTGGCGGCGCTATCCCGTACCCTCGGGCATTGCGGGTCGCCGGTGGCCCGCTACCGGCATTTTCGCGGCGCCGGGCAACTGGCCGCGTGCGGCATGGCATGAGGTGAATCATGAGCGACGGCACGTTCTTCCTGCATCACTACGAGGCGTCACCCTACGCCGAAAAAATCCGTGCCATGTTCGGCCTTGCTCACCAGGGGTGGGGCTCGGTCCTCACTTCGCCGTACCCGCCGCGGCCGGACGTCGATCCCCTTGCCGGTGGCTATCGGCGTATTCCCGTGGCACACGTCGGCGCCGATGTCTTCTGCGACACCGCGCTGATCGCGACGGAGGTGGCCGCCCTGACCGGGCGCGCCGAGCTCGCGCCGACGATAGGGGATCCCGCTGCGCAGGCGCTTGCCGAACGGGCGGAGGGCGACGTGTTCTTCGCCGCGATCACCTCGGCGCCGCCGCTCAAGCTGCTGGGCAAGCTGCTTGCATCCGCGGGTCCTCTCGGCACGCTTCGCTTCATCCGCGATCGAACGGGGATGATGAAGGGGGCGAGCACCCAGCCGCCCCGGGGTGCGGAAGCGGGCCGGCTGTTCGATGCCTTCCTCGCCGACCTCGACGCGCACCTGGCTGACCGCGACTGCCTCGGCGGCGACCAGCCCGGCTACGCCGACTTCTGTGCCTACCATCCCATCTGGCTCGCGCAGAGCGTCGGCGGCGCCGTCACGCTCGGGCGCTACGCCGCGGTGCGTGCCTGGCTGGAGCGCATGGCAGCGCTGGGTCACGGCGAGCGCCGTGAAATGTCGCCGGAGCAGGCCTTTGCGGAGGCCGGGGAGAGCAACCCGCGGGCGCTGCCGGCGGACCCGGGCTCGCACGAGGCGCTCGGTAGCGAGGTGACCATCGCGCCGGACGACTACGCGCGCATCGGCGTCACCGGCACGCTGGTCGCCGCCACCGGCGAACGCTACATCCTCGCGCGGGAGTCGGAGCGCCTCGGTACGGTGCACGTGCACTTCCCGCGCGAGGGCTATGAACTGGCCTGAGCAGCCGGTTCGGATCAGTCCTTAGAGCAGGCCGAAACCCCACATCACGAGTGGCATGGTGATCGCGGCCAGTACCGTCTGGGTGGCGATCAGGTTGGCCATGAAGGGCGCATCGCCGCCGAGCTGGCGGGCCAGGATGTAGCCGTTGGTGGCCGTGGGTGTCGCGGCGGCAATGACGATGACGGCAAGGCTGACGCCCTCTACCCCGATGCCCCGCGCGATGGCGATGGCGAGGGCGGGCAGGCCGAGGATTCGGACCAGGGACCAGCACAGCGTGGGTACGCCCGAGCGTCT
>CAJWWA010000415.1 GCA_913048495.1 uncultured Halieaceae bacterium | reverse complement strand
CCGCCACCGGCACCTGCCAGGGCCCGACGAGCTGGTCGCGGCAGACGAGGCCGGTGATGCTGCGATCGCCGATGGTGATAAGGAACTGCTTGCTGGCCACCGTCGGCAGCTGCAGCACCCGCTCCAGCGCCTCGGCGGGGGACACGGCGGGCAGGGGCTCTGCCGGTCGCGCCGGCGGCCGCGCCGTCTCCCGGTGCATGCGCGGCGGCTTGCCGAAGAGCAGTGCCATGGGCAGGTCGACCGGGGCGTTGCCGAAGTGCGGGTCGTTGACCGCCAGGTGCTGCGCCGCCGTCGCCTCGCCGACCACGGCGAAGGGGCAGCGCTCGCGATCGCAGATAGCGGCGAAGCGGTCCAGGTCCTCGCTTGCCACCGCGAGCACGTAGCGCTCCTGGCTCTCGTTGCACCAGAGCTCCAGCGGCGACATGCCGGGTTCGTCCGAGGGCACGGCGCGCAGGTCGAAGGCACCACCGCGGCCGCCGTCCTTGACCAGTTCCGGAAGCGCGTTGGACAGGCCGCCGGCGCCGACATCGTGGATGAAGGCGATCGGATTGGCCTCGCCGAGCTGCCAGCAGCGGTCGATGACCTCCTGGCAGCGCCGCTCCATCTCCGGGTTCTGGCGCTGCACCGAGGCGAAGTCCAGGTCCTCCTGGCCCGTGCCGGAGGCCATGGACGAAGCCGCCCCGCCGCCAAGGCCGATGAGCATGGCTGGCCCGCCGAGCACCACCAGCTTCGCGCCCGGGTCGAAGCTGCCCTTCTCGACGTGCTCCGGTGCGATGTTGCCGTAACCGCCGGCGATCATGATCGGCTTGTGGTAGCCGCGCACCTCGCCGTCCACGGCCAGCTCGAAGCTGCGGAAATAGCCGCAGAGGTTCGGCCGGCCGAACTCGTTGTTGAAGGCGGCGCCGCCGATGGGCCCTTCCAGCATGATCTCGAGCGCGGACGCGATCCGACCGGGGCGGCCGTAGCCCGCTTCCCAGGGCTGCGGCAGGGCCGGCAGCTCTAGGTTCGAGACCGTGAAGCCGGTGAGGCCCGCCTTGGGTTTCGAACCGCGGCCCACGGCGCCCTCGTCGCGAATCTCCCCGCCGGCGCCGGTGCCCGCGCCGGGAAACGGCGCGATCGCCGTCGGGTGATTGTGCGTCTCGACCTTCATAAGCAGGTGGATAGCCTGCTCGTGGGCCGCGTACTCGCCGCTGTCGGGGGCCGGGTAGAATCGGCCGCCGCGGCTGCCGGTGACCACCGCGGCATTGTCCGCATAGGCCGAGAGCACGTTCTCCCCGCCCTCGCGGTAGGTGTTACGGATCATGTCGAAGAGGGAGTGCGGCTGCGCCTCGCCGTCCACGGTCCAGCTCGCGTTGAAGATCTTGTGCCGGCAATGCTCGCTGTTCGCCTGGGCGAACATCATCAGCTCCACGTCGCTGGGGTTGCGGCCGAGGTCGCGGAAGCTTTCGAGAAGGTAGTCGATCTCGTCCTCGGCCAGGGCGAGGCCGAGCTCGCGATCGGCCGCCTCCAGGGCGGCGCGGCCACCGCCGAGCACGTCGACCCGCGCCATCGGTCGCGGCGTGGCCTCGGCGAAGAGGGCCGTGGCCGCGGCCGGGTCGTCGAGCAGCGTTTCCGTCATACGGTCGAAGAGCAGCGCGCGGGCGGCCGCGCGCTGCCCTTCCGTCAGTCCCGCCGGCAGCAGGAGCGTGTAGGCGACCCCGCGCTCCACCCGGTGCAGGGCGTCGAGGCCGCAGTGATGGGCGATGTCCGTCGCCTTGCTGGCCCAGGGCGAGATGGTCCCCGGGCGCGGCACGGCGAGCAGCAGCGTCTCGCCCGGCGCCGCGGCCAGGTCGCCGGCGGCATCCGGCGCGACCCCGTCGTAGGCGAGCAGGCTGTCCAGTACCGCGCGCTGCCCGTCGGCGAGGGAACCCTGCAGGTGCGCGAAGTGCACGTAGCGCGCGCCGGTGAGCCGGATCGCGGGGTCCACGGCCTCGAGGCGCTCGGCGAGCTTGGCGAGCCGGAAGGCGGACAGGGCCGGCGGGCCGGGCAGGATCAGCATGGGGACTCGGGCTCCCGGGGTATGAGGACGGGCGCGTAGTGTACCGGTGCGATTACACTAGGGCCATGCTGACCCGCCTCGTCCTCGCCGCCCTCCTCGCCCTCGCCGCCGC
>CAJWWA010000414.1 GCA_913048495.1 uncultured Halieaceae bacterium | reverse complement strand
TGGGCAACGGCAGCTGGGCCTGGCTGCAGCCCGACGGCGGCTGGGGCTGGTCCAACGCCGGCCTCGTTACCGACGGCGACCAGTCGCTGCTTATCGACACGCTCTTCGACCATCGCCTCACCGCCGAGATGCTCGCCGCCATGCGCGACGCGTCGCCGGCGGCGCAGCAGATCGACCAGCTGCTGAATACCCACTCGAACGGTGATCACTGCAACGGCAATGCGCTGGTGCCCGAGGCGGACATCATCGCCTCGCGCGCCTGCGCGGAGGAAATGCCCCACGAGAGCCCGGCGATGATGCAGGGGCTCCGGGAGCAGGCCCCGGCGCTCGGCGAGGTCGGGGAGTTCTTCCTGCACTGCTTCGGGCGCTTCGACTTCGACGGCATCGAGCAGCGCCTGCCGACGCGCACCTTCGAGGGCGAGCTCGACCTCGCGGTCGGCGACAAGCGGGTGCACCTGAAGCAGGTCGGCCCGGCGCACACCGCGGGCGACGTGATCGCCTGGGTGCCCTCGGAGCGCCTGGTCTACACCGGCGACATCCTGTTCATCGAGGGCCACCCCATCCTGTGGGCCGGGCCGGTGCAGAACTGGCTGGACGCCTGCGACCATATCCTGGCCCTGGACCCGGCCCTGGTCGTACCGGGCCACGGCCCGGTCACCGACGCCCGCGGCGTGCGCGCCGTGCGCGACTACCTCGTGTACCTGCGCGACGAGGCCCGCAAGCGCTACGACGCCGGCATGCCGGCGCTGGAGGCAGCGCGGGACATCAATCTCGCGGACTACGACAGCTGGGGCGATGCGGAGCGCATCGCCGTCAACGTGACCGTGCTCTACAAGGAGTTCGCGGGCGACACGTCAGCGAACGACGTGCTCGCCCTCTTCGGCCTCATGGCGCAGCTGCACCGGGACCGGCGCCGCTGACCGGATTCTTCTTCGGAGCTGTCACGGGGGCTTTCGGCCCGAAGGCCAGCAGGACATTCCCGGGCATATGCTCGTAGATGCCGTAGCCCGAGTTGACGTAGAGCATGCGGTCGGCAAAGACCGGCCCCGCCGCCCCGCCAAAGGAACCGCCCCGCCCCTCGTAGCCGCCGAGGGCCTCGAAGCTGCGCACGGTGTCGAAGGACCAGAGCAGGTCGCCGCTGTCGGCGTCATAGGCCCTGAGCACCCCGTCCATCGCGCCGGCTAGCACCGCCCCCTCGATCGCCGACGCCGGCGCCGAGATGCCCGGCTGGCAGTGCTTGCGCTCCCCGCAGCGGTCTTCGTGGCTGTGGAACCAGGCGGTCTCGCCGGTGGCCACGTCCAGCCGGTACATGCCGGGGCGCGCCTCACCGGGCCAGCGCGGACCGCCGTAGAAATCGGACATGGGCACGTAGAACGCATCCCCGGCCACGGCCATGCCGAAGTGGACTCCGCCCTGGATGCCGCCGCGGCCGAGCTTGCGCTCCCAGCGCACGGCGCCGCCCTTGTCCGGGTCCAGCGCGTAGACCTTGCCGGATTTCTGCCCGGCCAGCACCAGGTCCTCTCCGTCGCCCGTGCGGGCGACGATGGTCGCGGCCCCGAAGTCGTAGTCGGGGCCGTCCTCGGCCGGGCAGTTCGCGTCCTCCTCGAGCTCGCAGGCGATGTTCCAGGCGTCGCCCTCGGTGACCTGGGTCACCCAGGCGATGGCGCCGTCGGCGAGGTCCATGGCGATGATCGCATCGCTGTGTCCCTCGGACGGCGAGGAGTAGTTCTCCCCGGTGCCCACGTAGAGCCGGCCGCGGGCCGGGTCGATACTCGGCGTATTCCACACGGGCGCGCCGGAGGGCGCGAGGATCGTCGTCCCGGCCGCATTCCTTCCCGCCGGTGCGGGCGCCTCGGGGATGGTGTGCGACTTCCAGCGACGCTCGCCGCTGTGGGCGTCGTAGCGGACCACCGCGCCGCGGAAAGAGCAGCATTCATAGCCCGGGTCCGCCGCCGCGGTAACCTCGAGGGAAGACAGGGAGACATAGAGGGCGCCGTCGTGCAGCGCGGGGGCGGCGGTAATCGTCAGGCTCGGGTGATCGTCCGGCCGGTCGCGCCAGAGCAGTTCACCATTGCGGGCATCGATGGCGTAGACGTAGCCCACCAGGTCCCCGAAGTAGAGGTAAGGCGTGGCGGGGTCCGGGTCGGCCACGA
>CAJWWA010000413.1 GCA_913048495.1 uncultured Halieaceae bacterium | reverse complement strand
CGCCTTTCAGAGGCCCGCCGGTCGGATCGCTCATCGTCCGTTTCCTTTCGTCCGAACAGTTAAGCCGGGCTTGAAGCATTTTTCTTGACGCCGGGCGATCCATTCCCATCTTTACGCCGTATGGATTCTGGAACCACACGTTCGCGCAAGCGCGGAAGCTACCACCACGGCGACCTGCGCAACGCGCTCATCGTCGCCGCGGCGGAGCTGATCGAGGAGAGCGGCTCCCTCGGCTTTACCATGGCCGACGCGGCGCGCCGCGCGGGGGTCAGCAATGCCGCCCCCTACCGGCACTTCCGCGACAAGGAGGCCCTGCTCGAGGCCGTGAGCCAGCTGGGCTTCTTCGGCCTCGGCGCGACCGCGCGCGAGGTGCGCGACCGCTATCCCGCGGGCAGCATCGAGGCGATCATCGCCCTGGGCCAGAACTACATCGCCTTCGTCACGGAGAAGTCGGCCTTCTACGACCTCATGTGGGGCGACATCGGCAAGCGCGCCTTCGACGCCGACAATTTCGACCGCAAGGCGGTGGGCTTCTTCGTGCTGGTGGAGTCGGTGCGCGCCTACCTGGCGGCGCAGGGCGCGACCGACGTCGACGAACTCGACACCGCCATCAAGCTGTGGGCCCTCGTGCACGGTTTCAGCGCCATCTGCATGAGCGGCAAGCTGCCCTACTTCCATGCCGCGGCCGATGTCCCGGCCATGCTGGACTCGGCCACGCGCAGCTTCCTGGCCGGCGTTATCGCGGGTCGGGGGAAGTCGCCCTCGTCGTGAACTCGCAGCGGGTCTCCCGCAGGAGCCGTTCGGCCGCGGCAAAAGGCTCGGCAAGGTCCGGGTAGGCCGACAGGCAGCTCCCGCTCAATGCCCGGTCGATCTCCGTGTCTGGCGGCGTCGGCGACGGTATGCTCGCGCGAAGGACGTGATGGACCGGCCCGCCCAGCCCGGCACAGGCCTCCGGCGTGCGGAACAGCACGCCCTCGGCCGCCCGCAGCGCCGTGAGCAGCGCGACCGCCTGCTCCCCGGACAGCGTTCCCTCGCAGGCGCCCCCCGCCTTCGCGGCGGCGAAACGACGCCGCGACCAGTCCGCGCTGAAGCGCTCGAACGCAGCCGTGGCGTCGGGCCCCGCGGTGAGCGCGACGCGGAAGGCCGGCAGCCGCGCGTAGGCCGCCTCCAGCTGCGCGCGGGTCTCGGCGCGCGACACCAGGAGCGCATAGCCCAGCGACCCGTAGACCAGCAGCCCGGCGAGACCCGCGACAACCGCCGCGATGCGAAGGCCGGTCGGCGGCAGCCAGGCCGCGAGCACGATCCCACCGACGAGCGCTGCAAGGGCGCCGAGCGCGGCCCAGCCCACGACGATGGCGGGCCCGGCAAGGCCGCTCCCGGGCGGGACGCAGCAGCGCCCCGCGATGTAACCGGCGAGGGCGAAGCCGCACCCGGCGAGGCCGAGGGACAGCACGGTACCGAACAGGAAACGGCGGGGGCGGGTCATGGTTCATCCTGCCTGCAGGCTGGGACTCTCTAAACGCCACTCTAGCGCAGCGCTGTCGTCGGTGCTCGCCGCCCCGCTGGCACAGCGCCGCAGCCGTCGCGGACGCGGGACCGGCCGAGCTGCCCGAGCTGCCCTCGTTGGGGTTGAACGGATTGCGGGTCACCCCGTCAAACCAGATATCGCCATACGCCAGAGCGCCGGACGTGGCCTTGCCCAGCAGCACGGCGCCTGCCTCTTCGAGACGCTTGGCGACCACGGCCGTCTCCTCGGCGACGCGGTCCTGATAGAGGGTCGCACCCCAGGTCGCCCGGATATCGGCCACATCGATGATGTCCTTGAGAGCGTAAGGCACGCCGTGAAGCGGCCCGCGCACCTGTCCGCGCGCGCGTTCGGCATCCATCTGCGCCGCCTGACGCCGGGCCAGGTCGGCCGTGACGGTCACAAAGCACTCCAGCGCCTCGCCATGGCGGGCGATGCGATCAAGATAGATGTCGGTCAGCTGGACGCTGGTCAGCTCGCCGGACGCCATCCAGGCGGCGTGCTTCCAGCTAGGAGCGAAGGCGATGTCGGCGGGATCGGACGGCGCCGGTCCGGCGTTGATGGGCAGGCCGGTGACAAAATTGTCCTGGGCGCGATAGGTCTTGCCCGGCAGGCGCGGATCAAAGGTCAGGGCC
>CAJWWA010000412.1 GCA_913048495.1 uncultured Halieaceae bacterium | reverse complement strand
GTGGACTGGGTCAGAGGCTCAACGTCCCCGAAAACCTACGAAGAACCAAAAAAAAAGGCGCTACCCAAAGGTGGGTGGTAGCGCCGAGGGGAGGGACTGTTGCGGCCCGCAGGGCGGGCCGGATTCGTTTAGCGGTGCCGCTTGAAGGGCGGGCGACCGCGGAACAGGGGCTCTTCGTCCGCCGGTGCGCTTTCCAGCACGGCGATGTCCGTTACCGGGAGCTCCTCGCGGCGGCGGTCGTAGGGCGGCTTGCCGCTGCGGTCGACGGTCCAGACGGTGACCGTTTCGACAGACTCATCGGCGACTTCCAGCTGCGCCGTATCGACGACCGGGATCTCCACGCGCTCGCGCTTGAAGGGCGGGCGGCCGCTGTGATCCACGGCCCAGACGGTGACCGTTTCGCCGCTGGCGGGCGCTTCGGCGATGGCGGCGGTCGTCAGGGTGCCGCCGAGGGCGCCGGCGACCAGGGCTGCAAGAATCTTTGTTGTCTTCATCACACACCTCCTTGGCGGTGTTCGCTCATTGCGTGCAGGAAAACTATGCCATAGGCGGAAAAAATGCCTGACATAAATACTGAGTAATTAATATAGAAATTAACTATCACCGAAGGGGTGGCTGAAATCCTCGGATGATCGCAAGCTGTGCACCGTGCATCAGTATTGGGCGGATGCCCGCAAAGAGTGCGTGGCTTTATCCCGGAAGATCCTCTAACCCTCTGATATATAACGTTATTTTGTGTTGGCTCGGCCCTTGCAGATAACAATGAGCAATGAAGACGCGAAACGGCCACAACCCCGTGAACAAATGCCTGCACCACGGCCTTGCCCTGATAGTGAGCGCCTTGCTCCCGGCAGCCGTTTTCGCCCAGCCGGAAGCGCCGGCCGGCTCGCCCGCCGGGACAACCCGCAACGCTCCGGCGTTCGACAGCGCAGCGCTGGAAGCCGTTCCCCTGGAACAGGCGCCGGGGGGCAGCCTCTACGTAGATGCCGAAGCGGGGGGTATCAGCGCGTCCTTCCTGGTCGATACGGGCGCCGGCCTGGTGACGGTCAGCGAGGCGTTTTTCGACCAGCTCGAGGCCCGCGGCGCCGTGCGCGAGGTGCGCCGGGTGGCGGCGCGCCTCGCGAACAACCGCCTGCAGGCGCTGACGGTCTACGAGGTGGCGCAGTTCCGTATCGGGGAGCACTGTGACATCGGCCCGGTCGAGGTCGCCGTGATGCCCGGCGGCGGCCGCAATCTCCTCGGTCTCTCCGCCCTCGGGCGAGCGGCTCCGTTTACCGTGAGCATGGCGCCGCCGGCGCTACACCTCTCCGGCTGCAGTCTCCAGGGGGCGGTTGCCGCGCTCTAGGGTGCTCGCCAGCTCCCTGGCGCGGCCGCTGCTCCCCCGCTAGTCCCCCGACAGTACCTGGACCACGTCGCCGACTTCCTCCTGGGTCAGTTCGCGAATATCCGCCGCCAGGCGCCGGTAGAAGGCGCGCGCCGGCGACCCCCCGCGCCAGGCGAGGACGAGGATCCGCGCGATGCCCTCGCCCTCGATGTCGCGCACGGCGAGGCCCGTGTCATCGTCGATCTCCGAGGCGATGTACAGCGCGGGCAGGAATGCCAGCCCCATGCCCATGACCACCATGACCCGGAGCGCATCGAGGCTGGTGCCCTGGTAGTCACGCAGCAGTTCGGCGCCGAGGCGCGCGCAGGCCTGCTCGACGAGCTGCGAGAACAGGTGACCCTGCTCGGTGGTGAGAATCTGCTGCCCGGCGAGGTCTTCCCCGGTCAGGCGCGGCTTGCGGGCGAGGGGGTGGTCCACGGGCATGACCAGGCGGATATCCTCCCGCAGCAGAGTTTCCGCGCGGATTTCCCGCGAATTGATGGGCAGGGCGGTGACGATCATGTCGTACTCGCCGCGCTCCAGGCCCTCCTCGAGCCGGCGCACGGAGTCCTCGCGCACGTAGAGCTTCAGGTCCGTGTAGCGCTCGTGCAGTCGCGGCAGGATGCGCGGCAGCAGGCAGGGGCCCAGCGTGGATTTCACGCCCAGCCGGTAGGTGCCCGCCGCGCCGCCCCGGGACGCATCGGCGGCGCTGGCGAGTTCCTCCACCGCCTCGAGCACGCGCCGGGCGTGGGGCTCGAGGCGGCGGCCGGCGGGGGTCAGGCGCGCGCCGCTGCGCGTGCGTTCGAAC
>CAJWWA010000411.1 GCA_913048495.1 uncultured Halieaceae bacterium | reverse complement strand
GTCGGCTTCCCGCACGACATCAAGGGCCAGGGCATCTATTGCTACGTCACGCCGATGCAGGGCGTCGAGCCGGACGAACAGCTCAAGGCCGAGCTCATCGCCCTGTGCGTGCAGGAGATCGGCCCCATCGCCAAGCCCGACATCATCCAGTGGGCGCCGGGGCTGCCGAAGACGCGCTCGGGCAAGATCATGCGGCGGATCCTGCGCAAGATTGCCGAGAACGAGCTCGAGAGCCTCGGCGATACCAGCACCCTCGCCGACCCGTCGGTGGTCGACAGCCTGGTGGAGAACCGCCCGGGCTGAACCCCGGGCAACAGACGGCACCGCCGGGAGCGGGTAGACTGCGCCCATGGCGGAATCCGTCCAGGCACTGCACCGGCGCGCCCAGCGCCACCTGAACCGGGGGGAATACGGCCCCCTGGCCGCCTGCTGCAAGGCGATCATCGCCCGGCGACAGGATTTCGCCGATGCCTGGTTCCTGCTCTCCGTGGTTGCCGAGGCGGCCGGCGACCTGCCCCGGGCCGAGGGGCTGCGCGCCCGGGCCCTCGAGCTCGACGCTGGCAACGCCGAGTACCTCGCGCAGCAGGCGCGGCTGCTCTCGCGGCTGAACCGGAACGCCGAGGCCCTGGCGGCCGCCCGCGGCGCCCTCGATGCGGGGCCCGCGAATGCCCTCGGCTTCGACACCGTCGGCGTGGTCCTCTCCCGCCTGGCCCGCTACGAGGAGGCCCGGGGCGCGCTCGCCGAGGCCGTGCGCCTGGCGCCGGACAATCCCCAGTATCGCTTCAACCTCGCCGCCGCCGAGCAGTTCCTCGGCCACGCCGAGGCCGCGGAAACGCACTACCGCGCCGCCCTCGCCCAGCGGCCCGATTTTGCCCGCGCCTGGTGGGCCCTGTCCGAGCTGCGCAAGACCGGCGGCGCTTCCGCCGACCTGCCGGTACTCACGGCCCAGGCTGAAAGGACAGACCTGTCGGCGGAGGACGCACTCTACCTGGGCCACGCGCTGGCGCGGGAACACGAGCTACGCGGCGATCACGCCGCCGCCTTCAGGGCGCTGGAAAAGGGCAAGGCCGGGCGCCGGGCAAGGGCCCTCGAGGGCAGGGCGCGGGACGCGGCGCTGTTCACGGCGCTGCGGGAGAGCTTCCGGGAAAGCGACGGCGAACGGCGACCCGCCAGCACGGATGGGGCAACACCGCTCTTCGTGGTCGGCATGCCGCGCACGGGAACGACGCTGGTCGAACGCATCCTCACCAGCCACGACGCGGTCACCAGCCTGGGCGAGATCCAGGACCTCGCGCACGCTGTGCGGCGCAGCGCCGGCAGCGGCGGCAGCGGCGCCGTCCTCGACCCGGCCGTGGTCCGCGCCGCCCTCGCGGCACCGCCAGGGGCCGCCGCGGCGCACTACCTCGAGAGCACCGCGGCACGGCTGGAGAACACCGCGGCGCCGGGCCGCTACCTCCTCGACAAGATGCCGCTGAACGCGCTCTACCTCGGCTTCATCCTGCGCAGCCTGCCGTCGGCGCGCATCGTCCTGTTGCGCCGGGACCCGCGGGACACCTGCCTGAGCAACTACCGGCAGCTGTTCGCCGTGGACTATTCCTACTACGACTACCACTACGATCTCGAGAGCACGGCGCGTTACGTCGCCGACTTCGAGCGGCTGATGGCGCACTGGCAGGCGCTTTACGGCGAGCGGATCCACAGCCTGTCCTACGAGGCACTGGTGACGGACCCGGAGCGCGAGGTGCGGGCGCTGCTCGCCTACCTGGACCTGCCCTGGGAGCCGCGCTGCCTGGCTTTCCACCGGAACGCGGCGGGGGTGGCGACGCCTAGCGCCCTGCAGGTGCGCCAGCCCCTGTACCGGGACGCACTGGAGCGCTGGCGACGCTATGAGAGGGAACTGGCCCCGGCGACAGCGATCCTCGCCGAGGCCGGGGTACTGCCGCCGGCCGCCGGCGCCTAAGCGCCGGCGGCCACAGCTTCCGCAAAGATCAGAAGCTGTAGGTGGCGCGGATGCCCGCGGTGCGCGGTGCGCCGACGAAGTTGCCGTAGGAGCGCAGCGTGAAACCGCCGATCTGGTTGCCCGGGCCGACGCCGTTCTGCAGGAAGCGGCGGGTCGTCCGCGTGCCGGTCACGTAGTACTCGTCCCACAGGTTGTCGACGAAGGCCTGCAGGGAC
>CAJWWA010000410.1 GCA_913048495.1 uncultured Halieaceae bacterium | reverse complement strand
CGGCCAGTCCGAGTACCAGGTGGCGGCCATGGTCGATTTCTTCATGGTGCTCATGCTGCCCGGCGGTGGCGACGAGCTGCAGGGCATCAAGAAGGGCATCCTCGAGCTCGCCGACGCCCTGGTGATCAACAAGGCCGACGGCGCCAGCGAGGAGCTCGCGCGCCAGTCCCGGCAGCACTACCTCAGCGCCATGGGCCTGCTGCGCCACACGAGCTTCTGGACGCCGCGGGTGATGACCTGCTCGGCGCTGAAGCGGCTGCAGATCGATGCGGTCTGGGGCATGGTGGTCGACTACTACCTCGAGGCGAAGAAGCTCGGCGCCTTCGACGCGCGCCGCGCGCGGCAGTACCGCGACTGGATGCACCAGCTCGTGCGCGAGATGCTGCTCGCGCGGCTGCAGGCCGAGCCGGCGCTCAAGGACCTGCTGCCCCGGCTCGAGGCCGACGTCGAGGCACAGCGGACCACCCCCTACAACGCCGCGCGCCAGATCGTCGACCTGGTCTAGCCCTCCGGCGCGCTCCCGGCTTCGGCTGCCGGCCCTAAATGTGCAGGGCGCGCAGCTCCGCCGTCTCCTGGCCCTGGCGCCACAGCGTATCGAAGCGATCCAGTTCCTGGGCGACCCGCGGCCGGTCGTCCGGATGATAGCTGCCGCCGCTCAGGGGGTCGGCGGGCAGTGCGAGGAGGCCGTCCCGGTCGCGGAGCACGCAGCTGTCGCCGGGCCACTGCGGGTGCTCCGGCAGTTCGCGCAGGAACAGCTTGCTCGGCAGGCGCCGGGCCAGGGCCAGGAGGCCGCTGCCGCGCGCGGTCAGGGCGCGGCCGTCGGCGACTAGGATGCGCACCTCCGCCTCGCGGGTCTGGCGGCAGAGGGCGGTGAGCGCCTCGCTCACGCCGGGCGGTTCGAACAGGGCCGGGTCCAGCGAAGGGCTGAGCACCGCAAGGTGGCGCCGGGCGCTGCGCGCCAGCGACAGGAACAGCGTCGCGAAGGGCTCCGGCTGGTAGACCGGCGCCACCGGCACGGGGCAATCCAGGAAATCGATCTCGCGCGCCATGGCCACGTGGGCGATGCCGGCCTCCTCGAAGCGCTCGCCCTCGGCGCCGAATCCCTGGGCGGCATAGAAGCCCTCGGCGTGCGCCTGCGCGTGCAGGTAGACGCGGCGCAGCCCCTGCTGCCTCGCCTCGTCGACCAGCGCGGCGAGAATCGTCGCACCGACACCGCGGCCGCGCCAGTCGGGGAGCACGGCCATGCGGCCGATCTTGCCGTCGGCCAGGAGACGCCCGCAGGCGATGGCCCGCTCGCCGTCGCGGGCGATGACGTGGACCGCGTCCCGGTCGCGGCCGTCCCACTCGATCTCCGCCGGTACCTGCTGCTCCTGCACGAAAACCGTTTCCCTCAGCTGCTTCAGCGTCTCCTCGTCCTGCGCCCAGCGGGCGCGGGACAGCGTCGGCTCAGTAGACATCGATGGCCCCCCAGTCCAGGCAGTGTGCGAGCAGGCGCTCGCCGTCGGTGCTTTCGCGCAGCGCCCCGAGCGCCGCGCCGGCGATCGGCTCACCCGCCGCCAGTTGTATCACGCTGTCGCGCACGCCCACCCCGACCTGCAGGCTGGCGCCATTGACGAACACGAGCAGCGCCGCGCCCTCGGTCTGCCAGGCGATACGCGCACCCTGCCGGGCGCGGGCGGCGGCGCGCGGCGCCGCGAGGCGCGCCCGGGCCGCCTCGATCTCCTCCGCCCCGGGCGGCTCCGCGTGCGGGTTGTCCGTCACCAGTTCGCCGAACCAGTCGTTGCCCTCCAGCTGGTCGAGGGCGGCCTGCAGCTGCAGCCGGGCCCGTTCGAGGTCCCGCGGGCGGATCTCACCGGCGCGACGGGCGGGCTCCAGGTGCCGGTCCTGGTAGAAGAGCTCGTCGTCGAGGGTCTCGAGCAGCCGGTCCGCCCAGCGCGACACCATGTCGTTCAGGCGCGGGGCGCGCAGGCCGAGGGAATAGGTCGTGCACGCGCCCTCCGCGATGCCCCAGTGGGCGATGCGCGGCGGCAGGTAGAGAATGTCGCCGCACTCCAGCAGGTATTCTTCGCGCGCCTCGAACGAGGCGAGGAGACGCAGCGTGGGATGGGGCAGGAGCTCGCAGTCCTGCTCGCAGTAGTCGCCGATGCGCCAGCGCCGGCGCCCGCTGCCCTGGAGC
>CAJWWA010000409.1 GCA_913048495.1 uncultured Halieaceae bacterium | reverse complement strand
CCTGCTGCGGCGCCGGCGCCGACGAAGGCGGCGAGGGTTGCGGTACCCACGCTCACCACCGCCGCCGTCTTCACCCCGGCCAGTACCGCCGGTGCCGCCAGCGGCAGCTGCACCCGCAGCAACCGCTGGCGCCGGGTCAGGCCGATGCCGTCGGCGACCTCGAGCAGCACCGGGTCGATGCTCAGCAGCCCGCTCAGCGTATTGCGCGCCACCGGCAGCAGCGAATAGAGAAACAGGGCGCCGATCGCCGTCCCCAACCCCAGCCCGAGGAGGGGGATCAGCAGGGCCAGCAGGGCCAGCGCCGGGATGGTCTGCACGAGGCCCGTGGCGTAGAGGAACACCCGGGCGGCAAGCGGACGCCCGGCCAGCAGCAGCGCGCCAGGGATGGCCACCAGGCAACCGGCGGCGAGGGCAATACCCGTCAGGCGCAGGTGCTCCAGGGTTCGCGCGAACACCCGCCGCAGCAGCGTCGGCGGCGCTCCCGCGGCACTCTCCGCCGCGAGCCCCTCGGCCGCCAGGAACGCCGCGGCCACCGCCGCCGGGCTCTCGCCCCCGGCACTCACCCGGTAGTTGAGGCGGCGCATCGTCGCCGCATCGATCCGCCCCGAGAGGCGGGCCAGCGCGCGGCGCGCCGGCGCCGGCAGGTCTGCGCGCACCAGCAGTGCCGCCTCGTAGCGGGGAAAGAAGCCGCGGTCGTCCTCGAGCAGGACGAGGTCGTGGACCGACAGTTCGCCGTCCGTGGTGTAGGCATCGGTGCCGTCCAGCTCGCCGGCGGCCACGGCGCGGTAGGCCAGCGCATGTTCGAGGCCCCGGGGCCGTTGCGGCAGCCCGTAGTGGCGCGCGAGCGCCTCCCAGCCGTCGCCGCGGCGCAGGAACTCGTGGCTGAAGCCCAGGCGCAGCGCCGGCCGCTCAGCGAGCTGCGAGATCCGCTCGAGTCCGCCGGCCTCGGCGAGGCGGGCGGCGACGGCAATCGCATAGCTGTTGTCGAAACCGAGGCCGGGGAGCAGCTCGAAGCCCTCGGCCGCGAGCCGCTCGCGGAGCGCGGCGCCGCTGAGCGAGGGCGCCTTGAGCACGGCCCGGGCCAGCGTACCGGTGTAGGCCGGATAGAGGTCGATGTCACCGGCGCCGAGCGCCTCCCAGGCGATCAGCGAGCCGCCGAGGCCGTGTGCGCGCTCGACGGCAAAGCCCTCGCGCTCGAGGAGCTGGGCGGCGATCTCCGCCAGCACGTGGCTCTCGGCGAAACGCTTCGAGCCCACGGTGAGCGCGGGCGCCGCGGTGCTCCACAGGAGAAGCAGCAGCGCGATGGCGCGGATCACGGCGGACCCCCGCCCACACCCGCCTCGCCCATGAGCTCGAGCAGCAGGGCCTCCGCGTCGCCGTCTCCCTGCCGCAACCGCAGCGCATCCCGGTGGTACGCCCGGGGGCCGCCGGCGCCGCCAAGGATCACCACCTCTTCGGCGAGGCGCAGCGCCTCGGCCATGTCGTGGGTCACCAGCACGGTGGTCACGGGTTCGTGCGCCTGCAGGGCGAGGAGCCGCTGGTGGATATCCCGGCGGGTGAGCGGGTCGACGGCGGCGAAGGGTTCGTCGAGAAGCAGCAGGCCCGGGTGCAGGAACAGCGCCCGGCACAGGCCGACGCGCTGCTGCTGGCCGCCGCTCAGCTCGTGGGGCAGGCGCTCGAGCGCATCGACGGGCAGGTCGACCAGCACGCGCAGCGTTTCCAGCCGCTCCGCCAGCGCCGCCGCGCCCCAGCCTTCGAGCCGCGCCACCAGCGTGATGTTCTCCCGCGCCGTGAGATGGGGGAAGAGCGCCGCCTGCTGCACTGCGTAGCCGATGCGGCGGCGCAGGGCCACCGGGTCCCGCGCTGGCAGCCGCTCACCGAGAACGCGCACCGTGCCGGCATCCGGGGCGAGAAGGCCGTTACAGAGGCGCAGCAGCGTGGATTTGCCGCAGCCGGAGCGGCCGACCACGGCGGTAATGCATCCGCGGGCGAAGGCGAGGTCGATGCCCTCGAGCACCGGCCGCGGGCCCCAGCCCTTGCGCACGCCCTCGAGGACGATGGCGGGATCCGGCGGCGCCCAGGCGGCCACGCGCTTCAGGCGCACTCCAGGTAGTGCACGCTGAACAGCTGGCGAGGGTCCACCCAGTGCTCGCGTACGGCCAGCCCGGCCTCGGCCGCGAGCCCGGCGAAGCCCT
>CAJWWA010000408.1 GCA_913048495.1 uncultured Halieaceae bacterium | reverse complement strand
CCAGCGCCGGGTGTCGCGGGTCGGTGCTCGCGCCCCGGGGCATCGCATCGCTGTTCCAGCCGACCCAAAGCCGGTGATCATCCAGTATCTCGAGGGTGACGGGGCGACGAAGCTTGTAGCGGCGAAGCCGCGCGAACAGGTCGTCGAGCGCGGCCACGGCCCCGGCCTGCGCCGGGTCGCGGGCGAAGCCGTGCTCCTCGATATCCTGTTCGTAGCGCTGAAGCGGCGTGGCCAAGCCCCTGCCTCCCCCGGGCGGATGGGCGCGCTACTCTAGCCCCGGCGTGCATCCTTGGCAATCAAGACCGCCCCTGGTGTCCTGCGTCAGGGCACCAGGGGCCACCCACGCCCGCAACCCGGGCTGGCCTTGCTGTCAGTCAATGTTGGTCGTGATTGTTGCCAGGGAATCCTCGCCGCGGGCCCGGGCGGCGCGCTATACTCCGGGAGTCCCCCAATGACCCTGCAACGCCTCTATTCCAGCTTTTTTACGGAGTGATTCTCATGTACAGCATCGACATACTGATCGGCACCGGACTCTGCGCTCTCGTTGTGGGAGGACTGCTCGGCATGCTCTTCGGCCGCAACTCCACCGCCGGCAGCCAGCAGGCCCGGGAGCTCGAGAAGCGCATCGACCAGCTCACGCGGGACAAGCGGGCCTACGAGAACCGCGTCACCGAACACTTCGTGGAAACCGCCGACCGGCTCAACGCCCTGACCGACATGTACCGCGGTATCCACGAGCACCTCGCCGAGGGCGCCAGCACCCTCTGCGTGGGCAAGAACGACGTCTCCGTGAAGCGCCTGGCCGGCCCGGCGGACGACAGCGAGGTGCCCCAGGAGTCGCTGAACATCGAGCAGCCCCGGGACTACGCCCCCAAGGCCGAGGGTGAGACGGGCATGCTGAACGAGAGCTTCGGCATCGAGCGGGAGAGTACGCCGGGTACCCGGCAGGGCGCCGCGTCGGCCGAAGAGGCCGAGGACGTGGTCGAGGAAACGACTGCCGAAGCCGGCGAGGCTGACAGCGGCAGCGAAACCGCCGGCGAGGAAGACGGCGAGCGCAAGGAAACCGCCTGACCCCCCGCCCCACCGGGCCCCCGCGGCCTGGCTCCCCCCGCGACAACCCGGCCGTTCAGGCCGGGTTGTCGCAATCCAGGAAGGTGAACGCCAGGCCGAAGCGCTCCGCCATGCGCCGCCCCAGCGCCTGCACGCCGTAGCGCTCCGTGGCGTGGTGCCCGGCGGCGAAGAACTGCACCCCCTGCTCGCGGGCACTGTGCACCGTGGGCTCCGAGACCTCGCCGGTGATGTAGGCGTCCGCCCCCGCCGCCGCGGCGGCATCGATGTAGCCCTGCGCCGCCCCGGTACACCAGGCCACGCGCCGCAGCGTGGCACCGGCCTCGCCGATATGCAGCGGCTCCCGGCCCGTCAGCGCCGCCAGCCGCCCGGCCAGCGCGCCGGCGGCCATCGGCTCGGCCAGGTTGCCGATCGACCCCACGCCATCGCTCGCGTCGCGATGCAGCGGCTCGACATCGACGATGCCGAGGTGCCGGCCAAGCTCGGCGTTGTTGCCCACCGCCGGGTGTGCATCCAGCGGCAGGTGGTAGGCGATGAGGGAGAGCTCGTTGCCGAGCAGGGTCGCCAGGCGGCGGCGTTTCATACCGACCACCCGCGGGTCCTCCCCGCGCCAGAAGTAGCCGTGGTGCACCAGCAGCGCATCCGCGCCCCAGGCCACCGCCGCATCGAGAACGGACTGGTTGGCGGTCACGGCACAGGCGAGCTTCGCCACCGATGCGCGGCCGGCCACCTGCAGCCCGTTCGGGCAGTAGTCGCGGAAGCGCGCGGGCTCCAGCAGCGCGTCCATGGCGGCGACGAGTTCCTCCAGGGCGACGGTCATGGGATCTCCTTCCGGTTATCGGGTGCGGTCCCGCCCCGCGCCGCTCGGCACGGGTCGGCGACGGGACAATAACGGGGCGGATACAGGCGAAAGCGGCCTTCTATCATATAGAATGCGCTTTTCAGGGCGCAATTTCGGCCTGGCAGGACAATCACGGGGGAGAGGGGCATGCTCAGCTGGCTACGCGTCGCGGCCTGGCCGGTGGCCGCCGGCGTCCTCGCGGCGCTGCTCGTGCTGGAGCACTGGGTGCTGCCGCCCCGCGAGGCCGACGGCGGCGCCGGCGAGGCGCAGAGCTACGCCGCCGCGGTGCAGGCCGCC
>CAJWWA010000407.1 GCA_913048495.1 uncultured Halieaceae bacterium | reverse complement strand
GACCTCTTCGGCGATGTTGGCAAGGTAGAGGGCTTCTTCCACGGCGGTGTTGCCGCCGCCGATCACCGCGACCTTCTTGTTGCGGTAGAAGAAACCATCGCAGGTGGCGCAGGCGGAAACGCCCTGACCCTTGAAGCGCTCCTCGGATTCCAGGCCCAGGTACATGGCGGAGGCGCCGGTGGCGATGACCAGCGCGTCGCAGCTGTAGCGGCCGCTGCCCTCGAGGAGAAAGGGGCGCCGGGACAGGTCCACGGCCTCGATGTGATCGAAGATCACCCGGGTATCGAAGCGCTCCACGTGTTCCAGCATCTGCTGCATGAGCGCCGGGCCCTGCAGGTCCGCGGGTCCGCCGGGCCAGTTCTCCACCTCCGTGGTTGTGGTCAGCTGCCCGCCCTGCTGCATCCCCGTGATCAGTACCGGCTGCAGGTTGGCACGGGCCGCGTAGACCGCGGCCGTGTAGCCGGCGGGGCCCGAGCCGAGGATGATCAGGGAGTGGTGCTGGGGTTCGCTCATGGACCGGTCCTGTCTGCGTTGGCGGGAGTCGAAAAGGGCGCTAATGGTAAAGTATCGGGACGGTGCCGGCAAAGGCTGTTCGCTTTTTGCAAAGTAATCGAGCTTTGCCCTATAACTTTCTGATTTGATTGGTTAAACTATTTGCTTTGCTGCCCCCGGGGCGGCGGCTCGAGGACAGCGCGTGGCGCGGACGGCGAAAACAACGGAGAGCCACTGGGGCCCGCGCTGGCGCGAGGGCGCCTTTATCGGTATCAGCGCGGCCTGCCTCTACCTGCTGCTCGCGCTGGTGACCTACTCGACCGGGGACCCCGGCTGGTCGGCGACCGGCAGCGGCGGCGCGGTGCGCAACCTCGGCGGCCCGACGGGTGCCTGGCTGGCTGACGTCTTCCTCTCCCTGGTCGGCTGGGCCGCCTCCCTGTTCCCGGTGATGCTCGGCTACCGCGCGCTGGTGATCTTCCTCGAGCGGCACCAGCCCGGACCCTTCGACTGGACCCACGTCAGCATACGCCTGCTCGGCTTCGTGCTGGTGATGGTCGCGGGGACGGCGCTTGCCGCGCTCAATGACAGCGGCCAGTCCTCGCTGCCGCAGGGGGCGGGGGGCATCCTCGGCCAGGCGATCGGCAGCGCCTTCGCCGGCGCCTTCAGCGCCGTGGGCAGCCGCCTCATTCTCGTCGCCGTCTTCCTGTTCGGGGTGACGATCTTCACGGACCTTTCCTGGCTGCGGCTCATGGACCGCCTGGGCGCCGCCGCGCTGGGCGGGCTGGGCCGGTCGCGGAGCTGGCTCGTCGCCCGCATCGACAGCCTGCGCGACCGGCGCGCCCGCGAGCGGCATCTCGAGGCGCGCAAGGCGGTGATCACCGAGCACGTCGAAAAGGAAAAGAAGCGCAAGCCGCCGAAGATCAAGCCGCTGGAGACGAAGGTGGAGACCAGCGAACGTGTCGAGCGCGAGAAGCAGAAACCGCTCTTCGACGCGCCGGTCACCGGCGAGCTGCCGCCGCTGGAGCTGCTCGATGCCGAGGTCAAGGATCCGAGCAAGGGCTTTTCCGCCGAGGCGCTGGAGAAGCTGTCCAAGCTGCTGGAGCTGAAGCTGGCGGACTTCGGCGTCTCGGCAGAGGTGACCGCCGTCTACCCCGGCCCGGTCATCACGCGCTTCGAGCTGCAGCCGGCACCGGGGGTGAAGGTCTCGCGCATCTCCAACCTCGCCAAGGACCTCGCGCGCTCCCTCGCCGTGATCTCCGTGCGCGTGGTCGAGGTCATTCCCGGCAAGAGCGTGGTCGGCATCGAGATCCCGAACGAGGACCGGGAAGTGGTCAACTTCCGCCAGGTGCTGTCGTCCCGCGCCTTCGACCAGTCGAAGTCGGCGCTGACCCTGGCCCTCGGCAACGACATTTCCGGCCAGCCGGTGGTCGCCGACCTGGCCAAGATGCCGCACCTGCTGGTCGCGGGCACCACCGGGTCGGGCAAGTCCGTGGGCGTGAATGCCATGCTCCTGTCGCTGCTCTACAAGTCGACGCCCGAGGAGGTGCGCCTGATCCTCGTGGACCCGAAGATGCTCGAGCTGTCCGTTTATGACGGCATCCCGCACCTCATGGCGCCGGTAGTTACCGACCCGAAGAAGGCAGTCGTGGCCCTGAAATGGATAGTCCGCGAGATGGAGACCCGCTACCGCTCCATGTCCAAGCTCGGCGTGCGCAACGTCGG
>CAJWWA010000406.1 GCA_913048495.1 uncultured Halieaceae bacterium | reverse complement strand
GTGCGCTGGCCTTGATTCCCGCCCGCGGTGGCTCCAAAGGCATTCCCGGCAAGAACCTTCAAACGGTGGGGGATGTGCCCCTGGTCTGCCGCAGCATCCGTGCCGCCCAGGCCAGCCAGGGGGTGGGTCGGGTGGTGGTGAGCACCGACGCTGACGCCATTGCGGCCGCCGCCGCGGGGCGTGCCTTCTACCTGGTCGGTTCCGGCGCCGCACTGGCGGACGCGTTTCCCGCGGGCCTGCCCCCCCTCGCAGGCATGTCGCCGGCCCTGCTGCCCGAGGCCGAAGATCTCGTGCCCCTCGCCCGTGCCAGCCTCGCCGCGGGCGAGGCCGGCAGCGCCGGCGACGTAGCGCCCCTCTACGTGCAGGGCGGGGACCGCTGGAAGACCCTCGCCGAACAGGGCCGGGCGCAGTGATCGAACCCTGGCAGGCGGCGCTCCTGGCGCTGGTGCAGGGGCTGACGGAGTTCCTGCCGATCTCCAGCTCGGCGCACCTGGTGATCCCGGGCCTGGTACTCGGCTGGCCGGACCAGGGGCTGGCTTTCGATGTCGCCGTGCACGTGGGCACGCTGGCCGCGGTACTGCTCTACTTTCGCCGCGACCTCGCCGCCCTCGCCGCCGGCACTGGCAGCGCGCTGCTGGCGCGTCGCCTGACGGCACCGGCGCGGGAAGTGCTCGCGCTGGCGGTGGCAACGCTGCCGGTGGTGGTCGCGGGGTTCCTGGCGGAGGACTGGATCGAGGCGAAGCTGCGTACCCTGCCGGTCATCGCCAGCACCACGCTGCTGTTCGGGCTGCTGCTGGTGGCGGCGCACCGCGCCAGCCGGCGCGGGGGGGTGGCCGCGGTGACGCTCGCCGTGGCCCTGGCCGTGGGGCTGGCGCAGGTGCTCGCGCTCATCCCCGGCACCTCGCGCTCGGGGGTCACCATGACCGCGGCCATGCTCCTCGGTGTCGAGCGCACGGCGGCGGCGCGCTTTTCCTTCCTTCTTTCCATCCCGGTGATCGCGGGGGCCGGGCTGCTCAAGGGGGCGGAGCTCGCGGCGGCGCCGACGGCGGCGCCCTGGCTGCCGCTGGCGCTGGCGGCGCTCCTCGCGGGCGCCTGCGCCTACAGCTGCATCGCGCTGTTCCTGCGCTGGGTGGCGCGCGTCGGGCTGCTGCCCTTTGCGGCCTACCGGGTCGGCCTCGCGCTGGTGCTGTACGCGCTGTGGTTGGCATAATGCCCGTCCTTTTCGCACTGGAGTCGCCATGAAACTCGCGTTTATCGGCCTCGGGGTCATGGGTTATCCCATGGCGGGACACCTGGCCGCGGCCGGTTACGGGGTGACCGTCTACAACCGCACGACCGCCCGCGCGGCGGCCTGGTGCGCGGAGCACGGCGGCGCACAGGCCGCGACGCCGGCGGAGGCCGCGGCGGGCGCCGACATGGTGTTCGTCTGCGTCGGCAATGACGACGACGTGCGCGAGGTGGTTCTCGGCAAGCACGGCGCGCTCCCGGCCATGGCCGCCGGCGGCCTGCTCGTCGACCACACGACCGCCTCCGCGGCGCTCGCCCGGGAACTGCAGGCGGCCGCTGCAGCGCGGGGCATCGCGTTTCTCGATGCGCCGGTCTCCGGCGGCCAGGCCGGCGCCGAGAAAGGCGCGCTCACGATCATGGTCGGTGGCGACGAGGATGCCTTCGCCCACGCCCAGCCCGTGTTCGCCGCCTACGCGCGCTGCGCCCGCCGCCTCGGGCCCGCGGGGAGCGGCCAGCTCGCCAAGATGGTCAACCAGGTCTGCATTGCAGGCGTGGTCCAGGGGCTCGCCGAGGGCCTCGCCTTCGCGGAGCGCGCCGGCCTCGACGCCGCTGCGGTGGTCGAGGTCATCTCCCAGGGCGCGGCGCAGTCGTGGCAGATGGAAAACCGCTACAAGACCATGCTCGCCGGCGAGTACGAGCACGGCTTCGCGGTGGACTGGATGCGCAAGGACCTGGGCCTGGTGCTGGAGGAGGCGGACCGCTACCGCCTCGGCCTGCCGCTGACCAGCCTGGTCGATGCCTTCTACGCCGACGTGCAGCACATGGGCGGGGGCCGCTGGGACACGTCCAGCCTCTACGCCCGCATGCAGGCCATTGCCGGCCTCGGCCGCGACGGCGGAGAGGAGGGCTGACATGGCCAGCGCCGCCTTCAACGACGGTCTGCTCGCGTTCCTCCGGCGCGCCACCACGCCGTTTCACGCCGTGGCCGCGCTCGCCGAGGCGCTGGAAGAGGCGGGCTAC
>CAJWWA010000405.1 GCA_913048495.1 uncultured Halieaceae bacterium | reverse complement strand
CGCGGCCTGGCTCGTCCTCGGCCTCGCCCGGGACCTCCACAACCGGGTGCGCGCCGCGCCGAACCCGGCCCGCGGGCTGCGCCGGCTGCCGGCCAGCTACTGGGGCATGCAGCTGGCCCACCTCGGCTTCGCGGCGAGCGTCCTCGGCGCGGTTGCCGTCAGCCAGTACAGCATCGAGCACGATCTCAAGATGGCCCCGGGTGACAGCGAGACCCTGGCCGGCTACCGCTTCACCTTCACCGAGCTCGCCCGCGTCGAGGGCCCCAACTACCTCGCCGACGAGGCGCGCTTCGCCGTGACCCGGGACGGCCGCCCGGTCGCCCGGCTGGCAGCGCAGAAGCGCCGCTACCTCGCCAGCGGCTCGGTCATGACCGAGGCCGCCATCGACGCCGGCCTGTTCCGCGACCTCTACGTGGCCATGGGCGAACCGGTGGGCACGACCGGGGCCTGGGCCATCCGCCTGCACTACAAGCCGATGGTGCGCTGGCTCTGGCTGGGCGCGCTGCTGATGGCCATCGGCGGCCTGACCACCGTCGCCGACCGCCGCTACCGTCGGCACCGCGCCGCGGAGCGCGCACCCGCGCCCGAGGAGGCCGCCCGTGGCGCCCCGGCTTAAGCTCTTCATCCCGCTGGCGCTGTTCGGTGTCCTCGCGCTGCTGCTGGCCCGGGGGCTGCAGCTCGACCCGAGGGAGCTGCCGTCGGCACTGATCGACCGGCCCCTGCCGAGCTTTTCCCTGCCGGCCCTCGACGGCGGTGAGACGCTGACCAACGCCTCGGTCACCGGCGAGGTGTCCCTGTTCAACGTCTGGGCGACCTGGTGTATCACCTGCCGGGCGGAGCACCCCTACCTCGAGAAGCTCGCCGATGCCGGCGTGCCGATCTACGGCATCAACTACAAGGACGACAGCGCCGCGGCCCGGCGCTGGCTCGCGGAGCTCGGCAATCCCTACCGGGCGAACATCGTCGATGCCCAGGGGACGCTCGGGCTCGACCTCGGCGTCTACGGCGCGCCGGAGACCTACCTCGTCGATGCCGACGGCGTGGTCCGCTACCGGCACGTGGGCGAGGTCAACGACCGCATCTGGGAAAACACTCTGGGGCCGCTCTACCGCGAGCTTCGCGGGGCGGGGAGCGGTTCATGATGCGCCTGGCCCTGGTGTTCCTGCTCGCGCTGCTCACCCTGCCGGCGGCAGCGGTGATCGAGACCTACGAGTTCAGCTCGCCGGAGCTGGAGGCGCGCTACCGGCAGCTGAGCCAGGAGCTGCGCTGCCCGAAGTGCCAGAATCAGAACATCGCCGACTCCAACGCGCCGATCTCCGAGGACCTGCGCCGGCTGCTCTACCGGCAGCTGGAAGCGGGAGCCACGGACGAGGAAATCCTCGAGGACATGGTGCGCCGCTACGGCGAGTTCGTGCGCTACCGGCCCGACTTTGACCGCAATACCGCGCTGCTCTGGCTGGCGCCGGTGCTGTTCCTCGCCGTCGGTGCCGGGCTCGCGGTCCTCGTGCTGCGCCGGGCGCGCGGCGGCGGGTCGCCGGCCCTCGACAGCGAGGAACAGGCGCGCCTCGAGGCGCTGCTCGCCGAGAGGGATCGCGCGGAATGATCGCCTTCTTCCTCGCCTGCGCTGTGCTGGTTGCGCTGGCGGCCCTGTTTATCCTGCGCCCCGGTGCCCGCGCCCGGGCCCGGGCGGAGGATGCCGCCAACCTCGACTGGTTCCGCCTGCGTCGCGAGGAACTCGCCGAGAGCGGCGAGGCCGAGCTGCTCGAGGACGCGCGGCTGCGGGTTCTCGAGGACGGCGTCGAGGACCCGGCGCCGGCCTCGGCGATCGCCGAACGGCGCTTCCGCGCGGCCTGGCTCCTGCCGCCGGTGATGCTGATCGCGGCCGGCTGGCTCTACTGGCAGCTCGGCGCCATGCCCGACGTCACCCTGGCGCAGCGTCTCGATGCCCTGGGGGAGAATACGCCGGCGGCGGACATCGACGCCCTGATGAGCGATATCGGCGCCCGGGTGGGGCAGCGCCCCGACAATCTCGGTTACCGTGCGCTGCTCGGCCGCTACCACATGGCCCGCGGCAACTATGCGCTGGCCGCGGACGCCTACACGGACCTTGCCAGCCGCGCCCCCGGCGATGCGCAGGCCCTCGCCCTGGCCGCCCAGGCGCGCTTCCTCGCCGCCGGCCGCCAGCTTTCGCCCGAGGCACAACGCCTGGCCGAGCAGGCGCTCGCCACGGATCCGCGGCAGCGCACCGCCC
>CAJWWA010000404.1 GCA_913048495.1 uncultured Halieaceae bacterium | reverse complement strand
CGTCGTGATGGCCACGGACGGCAGCGGCGCGCTCATCATCTGCCTGCTCATGGGGCTGGTGACCCTCGGCACGCGCCTGGGCGGTGTGTTCATTACCTCGCTGGTGCCGTTGAAGCCGCGGGTGCGCGGTTTCATCGACGGGATGTCGGGCGCCGTGCTGGTCGCGGTGATCGTCCCGGTTGCCCTCGAGGCGGACCTCGCGGGCCGCGTGGCCCTCGCCGCCACCGCGGTTCTCATGCTGCTGCTGGGCCGCCCCATGCCCGCCATCGCGGCGGGCATCGCCACCGCGGCGCTGCTGCGCGCCACGGGGCTGGGGGGCTGACCGCCGCGGATCAGTTGTAGTGGCAGACGCCGTCCGGGAAGATGGCCTCGAGCGTGGCCTGTTCTTCCGCACTCGGCATCCAGTCGCCGTACACACCGCCGTCGATGGCCTCGGCCACGGGCTGCAGCTCGCACTTGAACAAGTCGCCGGTGATCGGCGCCCCGGCCACGATCCGGGAGGTGCTGTACACCGGGAACTGCGCCGTGCAGGCACCGGCGTCGCCGTCATCCAGGATGCCGTTCCAGACATCGTCGCCGGAGGCGATCACCGCACCGCCGGCATCGAAGCAGGCATCCACCGCCGCCGCCGGGCGGTTCTCTCCCACGGTGCGGTCCGGGTTCGCGGCGATGTTCGCCATCCACTCGTCGATGACCGCGAAGGCCTCCATGGTCAGCGCCGCGATGTCGGCCTCGCTCGGCTCCTGGAACCAGATGACCTGGTTGCTGGCGTCACCGTCGTGGTCGAGGAGCCGCTGCCGGGCGGCGAAGGACTGGTGCGTGTTGTGCATGTCCAGCTCCTCCTCGAGGTAGGGCCGAACGTCGATGAGCGGGATCTCGATCTCGCCGCGGTTCACCATGCCCGAGTCGAAGGCCCGCTCGATGGCGCCGGGGTCCGCGGCGCGTCGGGGCGCCGGGTCCTCCAGGCTGCCGACGTTGGCGTTGCGCCAGCTCCAGGGGTCGATCTGGTCCGGGTAGAGCGGCTGCTCGAAGTCCAGGGCAAAGCACAGGTCGATGAGGAAGGGGCAGCCCTCCTGCACGGTCTCCGGCTCCTGCTTCCAGGAGCCGATGGACGCATTCAGGTCGAGGAACTCCGCCGGCGTGATGTTGCCGTCGCGCAGCGCCTGCAGCCCGTACTGGACGCCGACGTTGTCCCAGGTGCTGCGGGCGAAGCCATCCTCCGCACGGCCGTAGATGTTGATGAGGTCCGCGAAGTGCGTCCACTCGACCTCGGCCTGCTGCGCGTCGCTGATGCCCGGCGCGGTGCCGAAGTTCGGGTTCAGCGCCAGCGGCGACAGCCCGCGCCAGGACGCCGTGCACTCGCTCGAGCCCGGCGGCACCCAGGGGGTGAGACCGAAGTCGATGACGTCATTGGGCACCTCGTTGTTGGCGTTGAGGCCGATAAGCCAGGTGCGGTTGTTCCAGTCGGCCCACTTGGAGTTCGGGTCCGCCTGCAGCTGGAAGTCGATCCAGCGCTCGATGAGCTCGCAGTCGCCGATGTGGATCGTCTGCGTGATCATGTCCGGGTAGGAGTACTGGGGCACGCCGGCATCGATGAGCCCCGGGTGGTTCTGCCCGTAGACGTACTGCTGGATACCCCCGCCGGAGCCGCCCACACCGACCGTGTAGTCCGGCATGCCGTAGGCGCTGACGAAGCGGTCCTTGACCATGATGGCGGTCTCGCCGCCGAGCTCGAGGTTGTAGTGCGTGCCGGTCTTCGTGCCGGTGGAGTAGGCGATGGCATAGCCGGCGCCGAGCCCGTCGACGTAGAGCGCGCGGCGCTGGCTCGGGTCGCCCTGGTAGTGGCCGATGGCGACACCGCCCTGGAAGTAGTAGATGAGCCGACGGTTCCAGGCGTCGAGGTCGGGCTCGCCTTCCACGTCGCCGCCGGGCACGAGCACCGCCAGCGAGTAGAGGAAGCGGTTGATGGTGCCGCGCTCCCAGCGCACGATGAAGTCCACGGTCTCACCGTCGCTGGTGGTCGTGGTCGCCATGTCGTCGGGCCGCTCCTGCCCGGGCTCCCAGTCCGCCCAGGCGCCTTCCGTGGTCCGGTACTTGAAGCTAACCACCCGCTCCACGCTGCACTGCTCGTCGAGGATGGGGCCGAGCTCCAGGTTGGCGCGGTGATTGTCCGTCGCGCAGAGGAAGGGGTCCTGCTGCGGGCCCGAGAAGATCGGCCCCGTCTCCGGGTGGTTGACCAGCGTCAGCTCCGCCGGTGTGACCGGCTC
>CAJWWA010000403.1 GCA_913048495.1 uncultured Halieaceae bacterium | reverse complement strand
GTGCCCGGTGATCTGCCGCCATCTCGCCAGCGTCGTCGTCGGCAGCGAGCTCGAGCCGCTCTGCGAGGCGGACTTCGCGCCGATCGTTGAAAAGGTGCGTAGCGAGGGGGTCAACGCGGTCGCCGTGTGTTTCCTGCACAGCTATGCCTACCCGGCGCATGAACTTCGCGCCCGGGAGATCCTCCGCGAGGCGCTGCCGGGAGTGTCGATCTCCCTGTCCCACGAGGTGGCCCGGGAGTGGCGCGAGTACGAGCGCGCCTCCTCGGCGGTCATGAACGCCTACGTGGCACCGGTGGTCGAGCGCTACCTGCTGAGCCTCGAAGAGCAGCTGCGCGAGCGCGACATGAAGGCCGGCGTCCACATCATGCAGTCCAGCGGCGGCGTGGTCACGGCAGAGAGCGCCCGGGACAAACCGGTGTACACGCTGCTCTCCGGACCGGTCGGCGGGACCATCGCCGGAACGGCGCTCTCGGAGCGGACCGGTCGCCAGAACCTGCTCTGCGTCGACATGGGGGGCACGTCCTTCGACCTCAGCCTCGTGGTCGACGGCAAGGCGTCCACCACCCTGGAGACGGAACTCGAAGGGCTGCCGCTGCTCATGTCCATCGTCGATATCCGCACCATCGGCACCGGCGGCGGTTCGATCGCCTGGCTGGACAAGGGCGCGGTCCGCGTCGGCCCGCACAGCGCCGGGTCCGTACCGGGCCCTGCCTGCTACGGCAACGGCGGCACGGAGCCCACGGTCACCGACGCCAACCTGTACCTGGGCCGCCTGGGCGCGCGCTCGCTGCTCTCCGGCGAGATGTCCCTGGATGCCGACGCCACGGCGAAGGCCATCGAGACCCTGGCGGCCGGGGCCGGCATGGAGCCGGAACCCTTCGCCGAGGGAATCCTGGCGATCTCCAACGCGGCGATGGCGGACGCCATGCGCACGATCACCGTGAGCGAGGGCGTCGACCCGCGCGACTTCACCCTTGTCGCCTTCGGCGGCGCCGGCCCCATGGCGGCGGCGTTCCTGGCGGAGGAGCTGGATATCCGGGAGGTGCTTATCCCCCGTTTCCCCGGCACCTTCTCGGCCTGGGGCATGCTGCAGACGGACCTGCGCCGGGATGTCACGCTGTCGTTCTTCCGCGCCGCAGCCGGCGTGGACAGCGAGGAGCTCGAGGCGGCTTTTGCGGCGCTGGAGTCCGAGGGGCGCGACGCGGTGCTGGAAGAGGGCATCGAGGCCGGCAAGGCCCACTGCGAACGCTCGGCGGATATGCGCTACGCCGGGCAGGAGTACACCATCAACATCCCGCTCGAGGCGGGCATCTCCGCCGGGGAATTGGCGCGACGCTTCCACGAGACCCACCGGCAGCGCCACGGCCACGCCAGCCCGGCGGCGCCGATCGAGTTCGTGAACCTGCGCGTTGCCGCCATCGGCGCCATCGGCAAGTACCGCGGTGAAGACGCGCCGGTGCGCGACGGCGACCCGGTGGCCGGCGAGCGCGACGCGGTTTTCCGCGGCGAGCGCCACAAGACGGCCGTGCTGCTGCGCGACCGGCTGCGGGAGGGCTTCCGCTTCGATGGCCCGGCGATCGTGGAAGAGCAGAGCGCGACCACGGTGATGCCGCCGGGCTGGACGCTCACCGTCGATTCCAAGGGCAACCTCCTGCTGCAGAAAGGAGCCAGCGCATGAGCACCATCGATCCGATCACGACGGAGATCATCCGCAACGCCTTCGTCGCCATCGCCAGCGACATGAATGCAACGCTGATCCGAAGCGCTTTCACGCCGGTGATCTACGAGGGCAAGGACTGCTCCGTGGCCCTCATCGACGAGCAGGGCGAGGTCCTGGGGCAGAGCCTGGGCCTGCCCCTGTTCCTCGGCAACCTCGAGATCTGCGTGAAGATCATGGCGGAGCGCTACGGCTGGGACTACTTCCAGGAAGGCGACGTGTTCTACATGAACGACTCGTACATGACGGGCACGCACCTGAACGACTCCACGATCATCATGCCCATCTTCTGGCGCGGAGAGCGGATCGGTTTCGCGGCTTCCCGCGCCCACTGGCTGGATGTCGGCGCCAAGGATCCGGGCACGCCCGTGGACTCGCGCGAGATCTACCAGGAGGGTACGCGCTGGGGGCCGACGCGTCTCTACGACCGCGGGGAACCGCGGGAGGACGTGATCGAACTGCTGCGCCTGAACAGCCGCTTCGGCGACGCGACCATCGGCGACCTGAACGCGCAGATCGCCGCCGGGCGGACCGGGGAGCAGCGGCTGAAGGCGCTCTTCG
>CAJWWA010000402.1 GCA_913048495.1 uncultured Halieaceae bacterium | reverse complement strand
GGCATGCCGAGCTACGAGGCGGACTTGGGCCTGCTGCCGAAGCCGCTGCGCTTCCTGCGCGGCTCGAAGCTCCTGCGCACCCTCGACACCTTCGGCACCATGTACTGGTTCTACGCGCAGCTGGACCTGCTCGGCAAGGAGGGGCACACCGTACCGGACCTGTCGCCCTTCGCGGCGTCGCGGCGTATCGAGGGGCTGCAGAAGCAGCTGCTGGCGGCGCGCCGGGGCTAGAGGGGGATTACTTCTTCCCGGTGATCTCGGCGTAGGCATCGAGCGCCGCCTGCCGGGCGGCTTTGTGCTCGACAATGGGTGCCGGGTAGTCCTTGCCCAGTTCGACACCCGCGGCCTCGAGCACGTCTTTCGGCGCCTCCCAGGGCTTGTTCAAGTACTTGTCGGGCAGCTGCGCCAGCTCCGGCACCCAGCGGCGCACGTAGGCGCCGTCCGGGTCGAACTTCTCGCCCTGGGCCACCGGGTTGAAGATGCGGAAGTAGGGTGCCGCGTCGGCGCCGGAGCCGGCGACCCACTGCCAGCCGGCGCAGTTGTTGGCCATGTCGGCATCGACCAGCGTATCCCAGAACCACGCCTCGCCCTCGCGCCAGTGCACGCGCAGGTGCTTGGTGAGGAAAGAGGCGGTGACCATGCGCACGCGGTTGTGCATGTAGCCGGTCGCCCACAGCTCGCGCAGGCCGGCATCGACCAGCGGGTAACCGGTGCGCCCGGCCTGCCAGGCGGCGAGGCCGTCCCTGTCATCCGCCCAGGGGAAAGCATCGAAGTCGGCCTTGAAGTTCTTCTCGCCGAGCGTCGGGAAAAAGCTCAGCAGCTGGTAGGAGAACTCGCGCCAGCCGAGCTCGGCGAGGAACTTGTCTACCGCCTTTGCCGCGGCCCCGTGGCCCCCAGCGACCCGCTGTGCTGCGTCCCAGACCGTGCGCGGTGAGATATCGCCGGCGTGCAGGTGTGGCGACAGGCGGCTGGTGCCGTCCCGGTCCGGCCGGTCGCGGTCCTCGGCATAGCGGTCCACGGCGTCCTCCAGGAACTGCTGCAGGCGCCGCTGTGCCCCGGCGCTGCCGGGTTCCCAGTAGTCGTGCCAGCCAGCGGCCCAGTCGGGCTTGCTCGGCCGCAGCGCCCAGTCGTCCAGCGTATCGCCGCTATCCGGGGCCGCCTGCCAGGCGATGGCATCCGGCCGCGCGAGCGGCGCTTTCGGCGGCGTCGCCGCGCGGCAGGCGCGCCAGAAGGGCGTGAACACCTTGTACGGGTCGCCGTTCTTCGTGAGCACGCTGCCCGGTTCGAACAGCAGCGTGCCGGGGTAGCGGCGCACGGTGATGTCCTTCGCGCCGAGGCTTTCGTTCAGGCGCTCTTCGAGGGCGACGGCCCAGGGCTCGTACTGGCGGGAGCAGTAGACGGCGGTGGCGCCGGTGCGCTCGCAGAGCTCTTCCAGCAGCGCCAGCGTGTCGCCGCGGCGCAGGTAGAGGGTGCCGCCGGCGTTCCTGATGTCTTTCGCGAGCGCCGCGAGGCTGCCGTGCAGCCACCAGCGACTGGCGCCACCGGGCGCGCGCTCACCGGCCGCGTCGTCGTCGAGCAGGTAGACCGGCAGCACCGGCCGGCCGGTGGCGGCGGCAGCACACAGGCCGGGCAGGTCGTCGAGGCGCAGGTCCTGGCGGAACCAGTAGATGATCGGTGCGTCGCTCATGCGCTGGCCGCCTCCGCGGTATCGTGGGCGAGTGCATCGGCCAGGGCCGGGAGCAGGACCTCGGCCGGGGAGCGCAGCCGCAGCTGCGCCAGGTCGTCGGCCCGCGTGCGCCCGGGGTTGAGGAGGGCAATCGGCTTTCCGGCCGCCGCGGCGTCCCGACAGAAGCGGAAGCCCGAGTAGACCTGCAGCGAACTGCCCACGACCAGCAGCGCATCGGCGGCTGCCAGCGCCTCGCGGCAGGCCGTCAGCCGCGCTGCGGGAATGCTGCCGCCGAAGAACACCACGTCCGGCATGAGCACGCCGCCGCAGTGGTCGCAGTCGGGCACGCGCAGGCGGTCGATGTCGGCGTCCGGCAGCTCCGCGTCGCCGTCCGGGCGCGCGTCACCGCGCCCCTCGCGGAGGAAGGCATTGTCGCGCAGCAGGCGCTGCTGCAGCGCCTCCCGGTCGCCGTGCCGGCCGCAGTGCAGGCAGGCCACGCGGTCCAGGCGCCCGTGCAGGTCGATGACCCGGGCGCTGCCCGCGCGCTGGTGCAGGCGGTCCACGTTCTGGGTCACCAGGAGCTCCACCGCGCCGGCGCGCTCCAGGCGGGCGAGGGCGCGATGGGCGTCGTTCGGGCGGGCGTCGCGCAC
>CAJWWA010000401.1 GCA_913048495.1 uncultured Halieaceae bacterium | reverse complement strand
GGTTCTTTGGTGTCGACATCTGTGACCGTGCCTTCAAGTTTGAAGAGCAGCGGAGTTTCCGTATCAGCAGACTGAGCCACAGCCAACATGGAAAACACACACGTCAGCAGGCACAGCCACGCCCGCGTGAGCTGGCTCGACGATCGCCTGCCTGCGCTTGCCCGCCTGCGAAGCCTGGGCCATCGCTTTGACCTCATCCTCGTTTCAGCGGTCTGGATGCACCTGCCGCGGGCAGCCCGGGAGCGAGCCTTCCGGGTGCTCAGCGAGTGCCTGCGCCCTGGCGGGGCGCTGGTGATCACGCTGCGCCATGGCGAAGACGCTGCGGAGAACCGGGAGCGCGGCTTCCACGAGGTGTCCGGCGAGGAACTGCTTTCGTTCGCGCGCAGTCGTGCGCTGGTCCTCGCACGACGTGCCAGGGACGCAGACACGCTCCGCCCGGATATCGACTGGGAGACACTCGTCTTCTCGAGCCCCGGCCCGTCGTCCTAGTCGTCAGACAAAGGCCAGGTATCGGCCACCCGGTACCCGGTAGGCCAGGGGTCATCGTCGGCGAGCAGCAGTTGCCTTGTTTCCGTGATCCAGGCGCGGCCGCTGACCTCCGGGATAACGGCCGGGTGGTCGCCCACGGTGGTCTCCGAGAGGAGGCGGCCCTCGAAGCAGGAGCCGAGGATCGACTCGAAGCGCATCGGCGCGTGCAGGCCGATTTCGCTGCGGGCGTGCATGACGGCGAGGCGGGCCGAGACGCCGGTGCCGGTAGGTGAGCGGTCCAGCTTGCCGGGGCGGATGGTGACCGCGTGGCGGCTGACGGGGATACCGTCGTCAGCCGTGTTTACCGGGCCGCGCAGCAGGCAGAAGGTGATCCCGTTCATGCCGTCCAGCGTCGGGTGGCGGAAGCCGAGCTGCGCTTCGGCCGCGCGGGCGATGGCCATGCCGGCCTCGCGCAGTCGCGGCGCCTCCTCGGGCACCAGCCGGAAGCCCAGCGTGGTGGCGTCCGCGATCACGAAGCTGTCGCCTCCGAAAGCGATGTCGACCGTCAGAGTACCGAGGCCGGGCACCTCGAGCGCTGCGTCGAGGCTGGCGGGAAAGGACGGCAGGTTGGCGAAGCGCACGGCGGTGACCCGGCCGGCCCGGCATTCGGCCGTCACCGCGACCAGGCCGCCCGGCATCTCCAGCAGCAGGCGCGTTTCCGGTTCGGCCATCTCGATGATGCCGGTTTCCAGGAGCACGGTGGTCACGCAGATGGTGTTCGACCCCGACATGGGCGGGACGGTTTCCGGTTCGAGGATGATGTTGCCCATGTGCGCCTGCGGGTTCCGCGGCGGCACCAGCAGGTTCACGTGCCGAAACACACCGCCGCGGGGCTCGTTGAGCAGAAAATCCTTGAGGCGCGTATCCCGGGCAAGGTAGCGCGACTGTTCCCAGAGCGTATCCCCGGGTGGCGGCGCGACGCCACCGACGATCACGTCGCCAATCTCGCCACCGGCGTGGCAGCCCACCACGTGGATGATGCGCCTGCTTTGCATGTCGTGCTTCCCTGCCCGGTCTGCCGGCAGTTTAGCGCACCGTGCTTACTCGGCCGGCTTCGACGTCATCTCCGGGTGGAAGATCAGCGAGTCGCCGGCGCGCTCCTTGCCGGCAAGCGCCGCAATGCGGGGCAGGGCGGCGAGGACGATATCGACGCTCAGCGGGTTGATGCGCCGGTAGAGCGGCGGCATCTCGGCGAAATCCCAGGGGGCGACGCCCTCGGCCGGGTTCGAAATGTTGATGAGGCACGCGTAGTTCATGCCGAGCATGCGGGCGTAAGCGATCTCGGTGCCCACGTTCATGGTGACCACGTGGCCGCCCCACTGGGCGAACATGCGGATTTCCGCCGCGGTCTCGAAGCGGCCGCCCCGGGCCTGCACGATCACGCCGGCCTCGTGCAGGTCGATATCGTCGTATTCGTCGCTGGCACGGATGCGCTTGCGCGTCTCCTCGATGAGGATCGCGCGCAGGTCCGGGTCCATTGCCGGCAGTACGCGGGGCAGCGGGATGTTCTCCGGGTCGCGGTAGATCTCCCGGGGGAAAGACAGCGGGCGGTCGACGTTCATGTCGATGAAATCGTGCGGCACCACGTAGTCGTAGGGCTGCATCGCTGGCGTGATGCCGCCGGCGGTGGCCCCGCGCCATCCTCGCGCATGGACCAGCCAGATCAACTCCGCGAATTGTTTCGCATGCAGAAATCCCTCAACGAACGCATCGGCGTGCACACCGAGGGGATGACCGATGAACAGAAAACCGAGTGGACACTCAATTATTGCCGCGCCATGAGCCAGGAACTCG
>CAJWWA010000400.1 GCA_913048495.1 uncultured Halieaceae bacterium | reverse complement strand
TGATGCCGCAGACCTTGATGCGAGTTCTCGTCACCGCCTTACTGCCCGCCTGCTGGCCAAGGCGCGAATGATAGCAGAAGGCGCCGCGGGCCCGCCTCAACCCGGGAACAAAAACGGCCGCGGCGGCGTCGCCAGCGCGTACTCCGCCGGGTAGCTCACGGCCACCAGGTACAGGCCGTCGGGCGGCGCCGTCTCGGCACCCCGGCAGCGGTCGCGGCAGGCGATCAGCTGCGCCAGCCAGGCCTCGTCGCGTTCGCCGGCACCGATGGAAAGCAGCGCGCCCGCGATATTGCGCACCATGTGGTGAAGAAAGGCATTCGCGGTGATGTCGAGGCAGACCAGCGGCCCGGCGCGGCTGACGCTGATCGCGTCCACCCGCCGCCAGGGTGTGCGCGACTGGCAGCCCGCCGCGCGGAAACTGCTGAAATCCTGTTCGCCGAGGAGCTGCTGCGCCGCCGCGTGCATGCGTTCGGCATCGAGGGCGCCCCGCCGCCAGGTGACGAGACCGCGGTAGAGCGCCGGCGCCACGGCGGTGTCGGTGACGAGGTAGCGGTAGCGGCGCGCCGTCGCGCTGTGGCGGGCGTGAAAGTCCGCCGGCACGGCCTGGGCGTGCAGCACGCGCACGGTCCCGGGAAGATTGGCATTGCTGCCGAGGACCCAGGCCTTGGGGCTGCGCCCGGCCGGGTCGTCGAAGTGCACCCACTGGCCCGTGGCGTGGACTCCCGTGTCGGTGCGGCCCGCGCAGTGGGTCCGCACCGGCGTCGCGGCCACGGCCGCGAGGGCGGTCTCGAGCGCATCCTGCACGCTGGCGGCATGGGGCTGGGACTGCCAGCCGCAGAAGGCGCGGCCATCGTACTCGACGAGCAGGGCCACCCGGGTACCGGGTGGCTGCGCTGTGGCGGAGAATCGGGCGGCCGGCGCGGACGCGTCAGCCAAGGCCGTCCAGCAGGGTTTTCGCCTCTTGCTGCTGCTCGGCGTTGCCGCCCTGGGCCACCTCCTCGAGGATCGCGCGGGCGCCGTCCCGGTCGCCCATGTCGAGGTAGGCGCGGGCCAGGTCCAGGCGGGTCGCCATCCGGTCCCCCTCCTCCGCGAACACCAGCTCGTCGTCGCTCTCGCTGCCGCTGCCGGCACCTTGAGCGTGCTCTTCGGCGTCTTCACCGGCTTCTTCGGCGGCGGCTTCCTCGAGCGGGCCCGGCGCGCCGAAATCGGCGGCCTCAGCGGCTTCCACCGGGTCGGCAACCGGCTCGTCGAGCTCGAGGTCGAGGGGCTCCCCGGATACCTCGACCGGCGGCTCCTCCTCGATGTGCAGGCCGTCGAAGGCACCCAGCGTTTCCTCTTCGTCCTCGTCGAGGGCCGCTTCATCCGCCGCGTCGAAGGCCGGCGCGGCAGCGGGCGGCGTTGGCTCCGCCTCCGGTTCCGGCTCGGGCTCAGGTTCGGGCTCTGGCATCTTCGCGGCGGGCGCCGCCTTGCCGGCCGACCCCGCGCCGCCGACGATGCGCTCGCCGCGGGCGATGGCCTCGGCGTCGCCGTGCTCGCGCAGCGCCTCGAGCTGCTCGGTGGCCTTGGCGCCCTCGCCCATGTCGGTGTAGAGCTCGATGAGCTTGAGACGGAAGGCACTGTTGCCGGGCTCGGCGCGAATGGCCGTGTTCAGCAGCTCGGCGGCCTGCAGGTAGCGCCCGTAGGCGATGTAGATGTCGGCCTCGGCCAGCGCATCGCCGCCGTCGGCGTCATCGATGTAATCGTCGTAGCGGCGCTCGCCGTAGCCGCGCTCGGCCACGTCGCGGCGCGCGGGCTCTTCGGGCTCCGGGGCCTCCTCGGCATCCGCGGAATCATCGATGCCGTCCTCGCGCAGGGTGACACCGGCGAACACATCATTGTCAGCGGGCGCGGCCGCGGAGGCCGCCGCCGGGCCCTGCGGGCGCGCGGCCTCGGCCGGCGCCGGCGCGGCGCCACCGCGGGCGCGGCGCAGCCCGAGCACGGCCAGCAGGCCGAGCACGACCGCACCGGCGATGCCGTAAATCCAGGGCATGAAACCGCCCGACGACGACGCGGCCTGGGCCGGCGCGGGGGCCGCGGCCCGGGCGCGGGCGGCGGCCGCATCGGCCGCGGCGGCCTCGGCGCTGTCCCGCGCCTCGCGAAGGGCGGCCTCGAGGCGGGCGATCTCCTGGTCCTTGACCGAGACCGTGGCCTCCAGGGCATCCAGGCGCTCGGCCATGGCCGCGAGCTGGACGGCGAGTTCGCCGTCCATGGCCGGGGCCGCGGCGGCCGGGGCTGCGGGCTCGGCGGTCCGCTCCGCCGCGGGCCTCCCGCAGGGCAAAGCGCCCGCCAAGTAGGC
>CAJWWA010000399.1 GCA_913048495.1 uncultured Halieaceae bacterium | reverse complement strand
CGCTCCTCGAAGTGCGCCTCGAAATCGGCCTGGTCGATGGCCAGGCCGCGGCTCGAATGCAGCCGGCCCTCGTTCATGGGGTAGCGCCCGGCCCCGGCCAGGGCGACGAACTCGTAGTCGCGCTCCAGGTCCGGAAAGTCGAAGCCGGACACCCAGCGCACCGTTTCCACGGCCGCGTCGCGGGCCCGCTCAAGCGGCTCGACCAGCGCCGCGAGCTCCGCGCGCTCCGGCAGCCGGTAGAAGCCGCCGACGCGCACGTTGACCGGGGCGACGGAGCGCCCGCCGAGGCAGGCGATCAGGTCGTTGCCGACGCCGCGCAGCGCGAGGCCGCGGCGCACCACGTCCGGATAGCGCCGGGCGATCTGCACCGCGTCGTCCGCGCCGAGGAAGTCGGGGGCGTGGAGCATGTACACGTGCAGCGTGTGGCTCTGGATCCACTCGCCGCAATAGAGCAGCCGGCGCAGGTCGGCGAGCGCGCCATCGACGGTGACCCCGCAGGCGCGCTCCATGGCGTGGCAGGCACTCATCTGGTAGGCCACGGGGCAGATGCCGCAGATGCGTGCCGTGATATCCGGGGCCTCGCTGAAGCGGCGCCCCTGCAGCAGCCCCTCGAAGTAGCGCGGCGGTTCGAAGATGCGCAGCTTCAGCTCTTCCACGCGCCCGTCGGCCAGGCGGACGTCGAGAGCGCCCTCGCCCTCGACGCGGGCGATGTAGTCGACCGCGATGGTGCGCTTGCGCGGTCCGCTCGTGGGCGGGCCGCCCCTGCCTTCTTTACTCATGGCGCCTGCTCTCTTCGCGGAAGGCCGGGGCATCGGCGTTGAAGGTGCGCAGGAGGCGCAGCGCCTCGCCGCGGCCGAGACCGCCAGCGCGCAGGTGGTCGACCAGGGCCCGGGTGTTGGCGCCGTCCTTGGGGCCGAAGCAGCCGTAGCAGCCCCGGTGGCAGCCCGGGCACAGGGCGCCGCAGCCTTCCTGGGTGATCGGCCCGAGGCAGGGCTCGCCGCGGGCGACGGTGACACAGACATGGCCCCGGCGCTTGCACTCGAGGCACACCGCATCGCGGCCGATGGCCGGCTTGCGTCCGCTCAGGAAGGCGCCGATGACCTCCAGCAGCTGCCGCCGGTCGATGGGGCAGCCGCGCAGCTCGAAGTCCACGGGGACGTGCTCGGCGATCGCCGTGGAGGTCGCCAGCGAGTCGATGTAGGCCGGCGAGGCGTAGACCTGGGCGCGCAGCTCGTCGCTGTCGCGGAAATTGCGCAGCGCCTGGATGCCCCCGGCGGTGGCGCAGGCGCCGATCACCACCAGCGTGCGGCAGCGGCTGCGCACGTCGCGGATGCGCTCGGCGTCGTGGGCCGTGGTGATCGAGCCCTCGACCAGGCCGAGATCGAAGGGCCCCGGGTCCTCGCGGCGGCTGGCTTCCTTGAAGTAGGCGATCTCCAGCTCGTCGGCCAGGGTCAGCAGCGCCTCCTCGCAGTCGAGCAGCGTGAGCTGGCAGCCGTCGCAGGAGGCGAACTTCCACACCCCGAGCTTGCCCCGCGACCCGCCCATCAGAGCTCCGGTACCGCCAGCGCGGCGGCCATCTGCTGCCAGGAGAAGACCGGGCCGTCCCGGCACACGAAGGCCGGGCCGAGCTGGCAGTGTCCGCACAGGCCGATGCCGCAGACCATGTTGCGCTCGAGGGACAGGAAGGCGCGGTCGGGCCGCAGGCCGCCGGCCACCAGCTGCTTGAGCGTCAGGCGCATCATCACCTCGGGACCGCAGACGAAGGCGGTGGTCCGCGCCGGGTCGAAGCCGGCCTGCGACAGCAGCCGGGGCACCACGCCGACGTTACCGCGCCAGTCGCCGTCCGCGTGATCGACGGTGACCAGGCACTGCAGGTCATCGCGGCGCGCCCAGCTGTCGAGGTCTTCGTGGAAGAGCAGGGAGCCCGGTTCGCGCGCGCCGTAGAGAAGGCAGACCCGGTTGAAGGCGCTGCGCCCGGCGAGCACCGCCTGCAGCAGGGGGCGCACGGGGGCCAGGCCGATGCCGCCGGCGATGATGAGCACGTCGCCGCCGCGGGCCAGGTCCAGGGGCCAGGGTTCGCCGAAGGGGCCGCGCAAGCCGACCGTGTCGCCGACGGCGAGGCCGCAGAGCGCGCGGGTCACCGCGCCGACATCGCGGATGGTGTGAAGCACGCCGGCGGATGCGGCCCCCGGGCCGCTCATGGAGATGGGCGCCTCGCCCACCGCGAAGGCATAAAGCATGTTGAAGCGGCCCGGTTCGCAGTAAAGCGGCGGACCGTCGTCCGCGGGGGCCAGCTCCAGGGTGACCACGTCGGCGAGCTCGCGCCGCGCCGCGGCGACGCGGAAGGGGCG
>CAJWWA010000398.1 GCA_913048495.1 uncultured Halieaceae bacterium | reverse complement strand
CTTCGCGGGGCCGCAGCCGGTGCCGCAGCTCTCTGCCGGTGCGTCGTTTGCGGTCGCGTCGCCGTGGCAGTCGGCCACGGCCGTGCTGTGACAATCAGCCATGGTTCAGGCCCCCCTGTGCCAGGTCGTCGAGGATGGCGCACTCGGGCCCCTCGTCGCCGCGGCAGCGGCCGGCGAGGTCGGCGAGGCTGTCGCGCATGCTGTGCAGCTGCGCGAGCCGCTCATCGAGGGCCGCCAGCTTCTCCAGTACCAGCCCCCGGGCATGGGCGCTCTGCCGCGCCGGGTCCCGGTACAGCGCCAGGAGCTGCCGGCACTCGTCCACGCTGAAGCCCACGGCGCGGGCGCGCTGGACAAAGCCGAGCTCGTCGACGGCTTCCGGCGGGTAGTCCCGGTAGCCGTTGTCGGCCCGGGCCGGCGCGGCCACGAGACCGATGGACTCGTAGTAGCGGATGGCTTTTGCGCTCAGGCCGCTCTGGCGGGCGGCTTCGGCAATCTTCATGGTCCTGTTCCGATTCCCGAGTGGAGGTCTCAGGATAAACCTTCCAGTGGCTGGAAGGTCAAGGGTGCGGGACGAGGTGCTCCACCACCAGTTGCACGCGCTCCTCGCCGCGCCAGGCGTTGACATCCAGCCGGTAGGCGATGTCGACGACCTGCACGGCCGGGTCCGGCCAGGCGCCGGGGTCGATGTTGAAGGCGATAGCCTCGACGGCGCGACCCGTTTCCGCGAGGGGCGCGAGGGAAAGCTTCAGGTGCCGCTCGCCGACGATACGCTGGCTGTTCACGGCGAAGCGGCCGTCGAAGAGCGGCTCCGGGAAGTGCTGGCCCCAGGGCCCGGCATCGCGCAGGGACCGGGCGAGGCCCAGCTCCAGCTCCGCGGGCGCCAGTTCGCCGTCGCTCTCGAGCACGGCCTCGAGTTCCACGTCGGCCGCGAGCCGGGCCACCTCCTCGACGAGCGCCGCGGCGAAGGCGTCGAGGTGTTCCCGGGGCAGGCTCAGGCCCGCGGCCATGGCGTGGCCGCCGAAGCGGTCGATGAGACCGGGGTGGCGGTTGTCGAGGTTGGCGAGCAGGTCGCGGATATGCACGCCGGGAATCGACCGCGCCGAGCCCTTGAGCATCGCCCCGCCCTCCCCGGCCCCGTTATCGGCGTCAGCGTCGGCAAAGGCGATCACGGGCCGGTGTACCCGGTCCTTGATCCGCGAGGCGAGAATGCCGATCACCCCCTGGTGCCAGCCGGGCTCGTAGATCGCCAGGGCTGGCGGCGGTTCCGCGAGGTCGCCCTCGCGGGCCGCGAGCAGCGCCAGCGCTTCCGCCTGCATATCGCGCTCGATGAGCCGCCGGTCGCGATTCAGCTGGTCGAGCTGCGCGGCCAGGCCGTGGGCCTCGGCGGGGTCGTCGCTGAGCAGGCAGGCGATGCCCACGGTCATGTCGTCGAGGCGCCCGGCGGCGTTCAGCCGCGGCCCCACGGCGAAACCGAGGTCCGAGGCCACGGCGCGGCGCGGGTCGCGACCGGCCACGGCGAGGAGTGCCGCCACCCCCGGCGAGGCGCGGCCGGCGCGGATGCGGGCTAGACCACCCTGCACGAGGATGCGGTTGTTGCGGTCCAGGGGCACCACGTCCGCCACGGTGCCGAGGGCGACGAGGTCGAGGAAATCGGCCAGCCGCGGCTCGTCGATGCCCCGCGCCGCGAACCAGCCGCGGTCGCGCAGCTGCCGGCGCAGGGCCAGCAGCAGGTAGAACACCACGCCCACCCCCGCAAGATGCTTGCTGGGAAAGGCACAGCCGGGCTGGTTCGGGTTGACGATGACCGTGGCGTCCGGGAGCACCTCCCCCGGCAGGTGGTGATCGGTGACGATGACGTCCATGCCGCGCGCCCGGGCCGCGGCCACGCCGGCGATGCTGGCGATACCGTTGTCGACGGTGACCAGGAGGTCCGGCCGGCGCTCTTCCGCGAGAACAACGATCTCCGGCGACAGCCCGTAGCCGTAGTCGAAGCGGTTGGGGACGAGGAAGTCCACCTGCGCCGCTCCGAAGGCGCGCAGCGCGCGCACGCCGAGGGCGCAGCTGGTGGCGCCGTCCGCGTCGAAGTCACCGACGAAGAGGATGCGCTCGCCCGCCGCCAGTGCCGCGGCGAGGCGCGCCGCCGCCTCGTCGGCACCGGCAAGCGCGTCGGGCGGCAGCAGCCGGCCCAGGGAGAGGTCGAGGTCGCCGGGGTCCCGGATGCCGCGGGCGGCGTAGGCGCGGCCGAGGTGGAGCATGAGGTGGGCGCCGAATTTTTCCTGCTCGGCAGGCGAGGCGGCGATGCCGGCGCGGGCTTGGTCGAAGATGCGGGCGGCCTCGGTGTCACTGGGAAAATCGGCGTATGCGTAGGGGAAGCTGTGGTCGCTGAGGCG
>CAJWWA010000397.1 GCA_913048495.1 uncultured Halieaceae bacterium | reverse complement strand
CGAGGCGGTCATCGTCAACGGCATGCCCAACTGGCGGAGCGATGACGGCCTGCCCGAGCGGTGCCTGCACCGCCTCGCCGAGATGGAGGACGCCGTCGGTCGCCCGGTCGTGGCCTCCGACACCGCCCTGTACTGGTCCATCTTCCGGTCCCTCGGCGTTGCCCCCACGGACGCGCCGGGTGCCCTGCTGAGCGGCCTTTGAACTTGGGGAAGGTCCGGTCGGGCCACGGTTTCGGCACGACGCTGCTAGTACGTTCCGCAACATGTCGAACAAGCAGGTGGCCGAACAGGCCTTCGATCGTGTCGAGCAGAACCTCCGCGACCTGTCGCGCTGGATGTACGAGAACCCTGAACTGGGGTACGAGGAGTTCGAGGCCTCGGCCCGCAAGTACGACGGGGACCTCGACACCGTCATCGCCAACTGGACCGCCGAAGGCCTCGACAGCTGAGGCGACAGCCGGGCGGGACGGCCGGCGGGAACACGCAGAGACAGACAGCAGACAGGAACGGAGGCAACGGTGGACGCGGCGACGGTGAAGGCGCTCGTGGAGCGGGAACTCGAGGGCTGCGAGGTGCAGGTCGAGGGCGCGGGCAGCAACTACGACATCACGGTGATCGGCGAAGTGTTCGCCGGCCTGCGCCCGGTGAAGAAGCAGCAGCTGGTCTACAGCGCGCTGCGCGAGAGCATCGCCGCGGGCTCGATCCACGCGGTGAACATCCGCACCTTCACCCCGGACGAGTGGCAGGGCTAGCGCCGTGGCCGGCACGCTCACCCTGGCGCTGACCAAGGGCCGGATTCTCGCCGAAACGCTGCCGCTGCTGGCCCGGGCCGGCATCGAGCCGGCGGAGGACATGAACAGCAGCCGCAAGCTGGTCTTCGACAGCAACCGCCCCGGGCTGCGCCTGCTGGTGCTGCGCGGCACCGACGTGCCCACCTACGTCCGCCACGGCGCCGCCGACCTCGGTGTCGTCGGCAAGGACATGCTCCTCGAGCAGGGCGCCGAGGGGCTTTACGAACCGCTCGATCTCGGTATCGCGCGCTGCCGGCTCATGACCGCCGCCCCCGCGGGCTGGCGGCCGACGGGGTCCCGCGTGCGCGTGGCCACCAAGTTCGTCAACGTCGCCCGCCGGCACTTCGCCGCCCGCGGCGTGCAGGCCGACATCATCAAGCTCTACGGCGCCATGGAGCTGGCCCCGACCATGGGGCTGTCCGATCTCATCGTCGACATCGTCGACAGCGGCAACACGCTGCGCGCCAACGGCCTCGAACCGCTCGAGGAGATCGCCACGGTGAGCTCCCGGCTGGTGGTCAACAAGGCCTCCCTGCGCGCGGCGCACGAGCCCATCACCCGGCTGCTCGCGGATATCGAGGCCGCGCTCCCCGCCGACGGGCTCGCGGCGTGATCGCCCGCCTCGACACCCGCGCCGAAGGCTTCGACGCGGCGCTCGCCGCCCTGGCGCCGGCCGGTGAGGCCGACACGGCCACGGTGCAGGCGCGGGTCGCGGACATCCTGGCCGATGTCGAGGCCCGCGGCGACGCCGCCGTCCTCGACTACACGGCGCGCTTCGACAGCCTCGCGGCGGACAGCATCGCCGCGCTGACGGTGCCGGCCGCGCGGCTGCAGGCGGCGCTGGACGGGCTGCCGGCGGCGCAGCGGGAGGCCCTCGAGGTCGCCGCAGCGCGGATCCGCGCCTACCACGAGCGCCAGCTCGGCGAGAGCTGGCAGTACACGGACGAGCACGGCAACGTGCTGGGCCAGCAGGTCACGCCCCTGGGCAGCGTCGGCGTCTACGTGCCCGGCGGCAAGGCCAGCTATCCGTCCTCCGTGCTCATGAACGCCCTGCCCGCGCACGTGGCGGGTGTGGACGAGATCACCATGGTGGTGCCGGCCCCCGGCGGCGAGCTCAACGAGCTGGTGCTGGCGGCGGCGGCCCTGGCGGGGGGCAGCCGGGGCTATACCATCGGCGGCGCCCAGGCGGTGGCGGCGCTGGCCTACGGCACCGAGAGCGTGCCTCCAGTGGACAAGATCGTCGGCCCCGGAAACATCTATGTGGCTACCGCCAAACGCCATGTGTTCGGCAAGGTCGGCATCGACATTGCCGATCTGTCCGCCGACTGGTCACGCCTGGATACGATCCCCTTCGACGCCAAGCACCGGTTCATGGCGACGCTTCACCAATCGGGCGATGATCGGTCGGTCATTGCAGTGAAGGGGGCGCCGGAACGGATTCTGGCCATGTGCCGGGAAGAACGGCGGGGCGATGGCGGCAGTGAAGCGCTGGATGACATGTACTGGCTGGATATTGCCGAGGAAATCGCCGCCCTGGGGCAGCGTGTCCTGGCTTTCGCGGTGCGCGACGCAGGTCCTGGACAGGACGGGCTGCCCTTCGC
>CAJWWA010000396.1 GCA_913048495.1 uncultured Halieaceae bacterium | reverse complement strand
GCCAGCCTCGACGGCGGGCTCTACTTCGAGCGGGCCTTCAGCTTCGCCGACCGGGACCTCGTGCAGACCCTCGAACCGCGGCTCTACTACCTCTACTCGAGCTACGAGGACCAGCGCGACCAGCCGGATTTCGACAGCGCCGAGCTCACCTTCAACTACAACCAGCTGTTCCGGGACACGCGCTTCTCGGGCCGCGACCGCCTCGACGACGCCAACCAGCTCGCCATCGGCGTGACCACCCGCTTCCTGAGCCGCGAGACCGGCACCGAACTCCTGAACGCGAGCCTCGGCCAGATCGTCTACTTCGAGAACCGCAAGGTGCGCCTGACGCCCACGGCGCCGGAGCTGGACCGGACGGAGTCGGAGATCGCCGGGGAACTGAACTTCTATCCCACGCAGCGTCTAAACCTGCGGGCGACGGTGCAGTACGATCCGTCGACGGAGAAGGTGAACGCCGGCAACCTGTTCAGCAGCTACGAGCGCGAGGACGGGGCGCTGTTCAACGTCGGCTACACCTACCGGCGGCCCATCAACCTGGTGGGCACGCAGCCGACCACGGACCAGGCGCACGTCTCCGCCTACTACCCCGTGAGCCGCAACTGGCGCGTCTTCGGCGCGTGGAACTACAGCCTCGAAGCCGACGAGAGCGTGGAAGACATGGTGGGCATCGAGTACGATAACTGCTGCTGGAAAATCCGCCTTCTGCACCTGCGCTATTTCGACACCGCGCGTGGCATCGTTCCCGATTTCGATTCGCCGAACCTGGACCGCGAGCGGGCCGTCCAGGTGCAGTTCGTCCTCAAGGGCCTCGGCGGCCTGGGGACGGAAGTGGAGCAACTGATGACCGACATGATCCGGGGGTTCCGACCGTGACAGCAATCAGCAACACCCTGCGCGCCCTGGCCGCGGCCGCGGCGATCGCCTGCGGCGGCCTTTTCGCCGCAGCTGCCGGCGCGGAAACGGAAATGCTCGACCAGGTGGTGGCCATCGTCGACGACGACGTGATCATGGCCAGCGAGCTGCGCGAGCGCCTGGCCACCGTGACCAACAACCTCGAGGCGCGCGGCATGGACGTGCCGCCGGAGGACGTGCTGATCAGCGAGACCCTGGACCGGCTCATCCTCGACAGCATCCAGCTGCAGATGGGCGAGCGCTACGGCGTGCGCATCCCCGACGCGCAGCTCGACGCCGCCATGCAGCGCGTGGCCGCGCAGAACGGCCTCTCCCTCGACCAGTTCCGCGTGGCGCTGGAGCAGCAGGGCCAGTCCTACCGCGCCATGCGGGAGAAGATCCGCCAGGAGATGGTCATCCAGCGGGTACAGATGGGCAACGTGAACCAGCTCATCGAGATCTCCGAGCAGGAGGTGAAGAACTTCATGGCCACGGAAGAGGGCCAGAAGCTGATCCAGCCCGAGTACCGCATCGTCCACGCCCTGATCCCCGTGTCCGAGGACGCGCCGACAGCGGAAGCCGAGGCAGCCCGGGCCGAGGCGGAGGCCCTGGCGGCCCGCATCCAGGGGGGCGAGGGCTTCCAGACCGTCATCAGCGAGGCGAGCGAGCGCGTACCCATGACCGGCGGCGACCTCGGCTGGCGCAAGCTCGACGACCTGCCGTCGCTGTTCCAGGACGTTGCCCCCGGGCTGTCGCCGGGCGAGCTCGCCGACGTGTTCCGCTCCCCGAGCGGCTTCCACCTCGTGTACCTCGCCGACGCGCGCGGCGCCGGCGGCCAGACCGTGGCCCAGACCCACGCCCGGCACATTCTCATCAAGCCCTCGGAGATTCTCACCGACGACGAGGCCCGCGAGCTGGCGGCGGAACTCAAGGCGCGCGTCCAGGCCGGCGAGGAGTTCGGTGCCCTGGCCCGGGAGTACTCCGAGGATATCGGTACCGCCGCCGAGGGCGGCGACCTCGGCTGGAGCAACCCCGGCCAGATGGTGCCCGCCTTCGAGAACACCATGGCCTCCACGCCCATCGGCGAGATCTCGGACCCGGTGCGCACCGAATTCGGCTGGCACATCATCGAGGTGCTGGACCGGCGCGAGAAAGACATGACGAAGGAGGTGCAGGTCGCCCGCGCGACGGAATTCCTGCACCAGCGCAAGTACGACGAAGAACTGGACGCCTGGCTGCGCAAGATCCGCGATGAGGCCTTCGTCGACATCAAGTAAGCGCGGCGGCGCGGCATGAGCGTGCCGCGGCTGGCCATCACCGCCGGGGAACCGGCGGGCATCGGCCCGGGACTGCTGCTGGCGATCGCCGCGGAGCCCTGGCCGGTGCAGCTGGTGGCCATCGCCGACCGCAACCTGCTCGCCGCCCGCGCCGCCCAGGTGCCCGGGCTGGCCCCGGTCGTCCTCGACGACTTCGATCCTTCGGCCCCGTCGGCGCCCCACGCGCCG
>CAJWWA010000395.1 GCA_913048495.1 uncultured Halieaceae bacterium | reverse complement strand
ACTCGAGTGAATCGAGCCCCTTGCCCGGCCAGCCGAAAGCGGCCAGGAGCTCGCGGAACCGTGCCACCCAGCCGGGACCATCCCGCCGCCCGCGGCGCTCCGTCATCTCGCGCAGGTCCAGCAGCCGCTGCCCCAGCCCGGTCCCGGCGCTGCCGGCCTGGTAGCGCAGCAGGCCGACCTCGATGCGCCGGGCGCCGAGGGCCCGCAGCCGCTCGACGAAGGTGACCATTGCCGGTTCGTCCCGGTCCGGCAGCGGCACGAACCGTGAGTGGAGCAGGGCCAGGAACGCGGGGACCTCTACGGTGCCCTCGAGCAGTGCGAGCAGACCCAGCGCATCGCGCACCAGCGGCGCGCGGTCGAGCGCGAGCCCGGCGCTGTAGTTCACCGGCAGCCGGTGGTAGTTGGCATCGACACAGTCGAAGGCCCGGCGCAGCTGGTAGTCGAGCGCCGCCCGGCGCACCGGGTCCGCGTCCAGGACCACGCCGATCCTCGCGCCGGGCCTGGCCGCCGCAAACCCGGCGCACCAGTCGGCGATCGCCCGCAGCTCGTCGTGCTGCCCGGCGTAGCAGCGCACTTCCCGCGCCGCGCGGGGCGGTGCTGTCGGCGCCTCCTCGAGCGGTTCGCCGAGGCGTTTCAGGCAGGCCTCGACCAGCGGCGACAGGTCATGGCAGGCCACCAGGGTGAGCGGCCCGGCGGCCGGCGCCGGGTCATCGAGCAGGTCGCGCAGGCAGTCGGCAGGGGTCGCGGCGCCGAGGCGCGCGAGCGCCGCCTCGAAGCGGTCCAGCCAGCGCAGGAAATGCGCGCTGTCACCGCCCAGGCGGAACAGCTGGCGCGTGGCCTCGTCATCGCTGTCGACGCGCCAGCGAAGCAGCGTATCGCGGGCGCGCTGCGCGAGCCGGGCGGCCTCGCCGGGCTGCACGAGGGTGAAGCCGGTGGCCTCGTCGTCGTCGGCGGCGATGACCTGCCGCCACAGGTACTGGATAGCCGCCGGTTCGAGGCAGCGGCGCAGGGGCAGCCTTCCCGCGGCAACGGCATCCTCCCAGCGCGCCAGCAGCCAGCTCTCCACGGCCGCTGCCGGTGCCGTGGCCCAGGCCCGGGCGCCCGCCGCACGCTGGCGCTCGTCCCAGGCGCGCTGGATGTAGCGCGCCAGCCGGTGGTTGGCGGTGAGCACCGTGTCGCCGCGCTCGAGCCGGGGTACCAGCGGCGTGACATCGAATAGCGGTTTGGCGGCCATCGGGCTCCCGTCATTGAGCGCCTGCATTGGGGCGCCTGTGAAAGCGGGCGTCGCTGTTTTAGAATGCGGCGCCCTCTGCGCACGGGAGGGACTGTAGCAGGAAGGCCAGGAAAACCGCCATGAGCGAAAGCGAAGCGCAGAACACGGTTCACAACGTCAATGTCGCCGGGCAGGAAGTCCTTATCCCGCCGGCGGAGCTGAAGCGCGCCCTCCCCCTGGGCGAGGCGGCCCTGGCCACGGTCACCCGCAGCCGGCAGGTCATCCGCGACATCCTCGACGGGCGGGACCCGCGCCTGTTCGTGGTGGTGGGGCCCTGCTCCATCCACGACCCCGAGGCGGCCATGGACTACGCCCGGCGCCTGCGCGCCCTGGCAGACGAGGTCAGCGATACCCTGTTCATCGTCATGCGCGCCTACTTCGAGAAGCCGCGCACGACCGTCGGCTGGAAGGGGCTGATCAACGACCCCTACATGGACGACACCTTCTGCATCGAGGACGGACTGCGTATCGGCCGCCGGCTGCTGCTGGACATCCTCGAACTCGGTCTGCCGACGGCCACCGAGGCCCTCGACCCGATCTCACCGCAGTACCTGCAGGACCTCATCGCGTGGTCGGCCATCGGCGCACGCACGACGGAGAGCCAGACCCACCGCGAAATGGCCAGCGGCCTGTCCTCCGCCGTGGGCTTCAAGAACGGCACGGACGGCAGCCTGACCGTGGCGACCAATGCGCTCAAGTCCGCGGCCCGGCCGCACCGCTTCCTCGGCATCAACCACGAGGGACGCGTCTCCGTGTACACCACCCGGGGCAACCGCTACGGGCACATCGTCCTGCGCGGCGGCTCCCAGGGTCCCAACTACGACTCGGTCAACGTCAAGCTCGCCGAGGCGGCGCTCGCCGAGGCCGGCCTGTCGACCAACATCATGGTGGACTGCAGCCACGCCAACTCGAACAAGCAGCCCGAGCTGCAGCCGCTGGTCGTGGAGAACGTGGTCAACCAGATCCTCGAGGGCAACGCATCCATCGTCGGCCTGATGATCGAGAGCCACCTGAACGCGGGCAGCCAGCCGCTGGCGCCGCCGTCGGAACTCGCCTACGGCGTGTCCATCACGGACGGCTGTATCGGCTGGGAGGAAACGGAACGCTGCCTGCGTCAGGCGGATGC
>CAJWWA010000394.1 GCA_913048495.1 uncultured Halieaceae bacterium | reverse complement strand
CGGCCGCCGACCGGGCGCGCATGCTCGAGGCGCTGCGCCAGCTTCGCGGCCTGCCGGACACGGCAACGGAAGCGGAACTGCTGGCCGGCACGCTGATTCGCCGCCTCGAGCCGGCCTGGTTTGACCCGGCGGCGCTGCCCTGCGGCCGGCGCATGCGCTCCGGCGGCGAGCGGCCGCTGGTGGTCGATATGCCCCGGCGCAGCCTGCCGTCGCCGCTGCCGCCGGGCTGGACCGTGGAGGAAGAGGACGCCACCCACGCCCGTGTCGTTCTCGCCGGACCGCAGGAATTCATCATGCCGGCCACCCGCGAGTTCGAGGTCAAGGTGGCGAGCCAGCTGCCCTCGGGTTTCGACCCGGCGGCGCAATACCCGTCGCGCAACCACCCGCGCGGGCTGCAGCTGGCGATCTACGCGGCCTCCGATGCCCTCGGCGATCTCGGCATCCCCTGGGAGCAGCTGCGCGAGCGCGTGGCGGCGGAGCAGGTCAGCGTTTACGCCGGCAGCGCCATGGGCCAGCTCGACGAGGCCGGTACCGGCGGCATGCTCAAGGCGCGGGTGAGCGGGCAGCGGGCGACCAGCAAGTACTGCCCGCTGGGGCTGGCGGAGATGCCCGCTGACTTCCTCAACGCCTATGTGCTCGGTTCCCTCGGCGCCACCGGTGCCAGCCTCGGCGCCTGCGCGTCCTTTCTCTACAACCTGCGCCACGCCGTGCACGACATCCGCAGCGGCCGCGCCCGGGTCGCCATCGTCGGCGCGGCGGAGGCGCCGATCACGCCGGAGGTCATGGAGGGCTATGCCGCCATGGGCGCGCTGGCCACGGACAAGGCCCTGCGCCAGCTCGACGGCCTTGGCGCAGACGCCGAGCCCGATTACCGGCGCGCGTGCCGGCCCTTCGCACCGAACTGCGGTTTCACCATCGCCGAGTCCGCTCAGGTGGTGGTGCTGTTCGACGACGCGCTGGCCCTGGAGCTCGGCGCCGCGCTGCGCGGCAGCGTCGTCGACGTGTTCGTCAATGCCGACGGTTACAAGAAATCCATCTCGGGCCCCGGTGTCGGCAATTACGTGACCGTCGCCCGGGCCATGGCCGCGGCGCGCGCCGTGCTCGGCGGGAAGACCTTCCGCGAGGGCGGCCTGGTGCAGGCACACGGCACCGGCACCCCGCAGAACCGCACCACGGAGTCGCAGATCCTCAGCCGCTGCGCCGGTGCCTTCGGCCTCGAGGACCTGCCGGTGGCGGCGCTCAAGTGCTACCTCGGCCACTCCCTGGGCGCGGCGTCGGCCGACCAGGTCACGGTGACCCTCGACACCTGGCGCCACGGTATCGTGCCCGGCATTGCCACCATCGACGGCATCGCCGACGATGTGACCGATGAGCACCTCGCCTTCTGCCTCGAGCACACGGAACTCGCCCCGGCGCAGCGCGCCTGGGCGGTGGTCAACGCCAAGGGCTTCGGCGGCAACAACGCCAGCGGCACCCTGCTCGGCCCGGATCCGACGCGGCGCATGCTCGAGGCCCGGCACGGCTCGCGGGCGCTCGCCGGCTGGGAGCGCGCGAGCGAGGCGGTGGCGGAGCGCCGGGCGGCCCACGAGACGGCCGTGCTCGCCGGCGAGGCGCCGGCGCGCTACCTCTTCGACCACGGCGTGCTCGGCGACAACGACGTGGCCTTCGACGGCGAGGCGGTCAGCGTCGGCGGCGCGCGCATCGACCTCGGCTACTCCTCGCCCTTTACGGACATGCACAGCGACGACTGAGCGGCGGGTTCTTTCGTGACGGGCGGCGCGGCCATCGAGCTGGCGCTGCCGTCGCCGCCGGGCCCGCTGCGGCTGCGGCTGCACCCGGCGGGCACGGACCTGGTGTCGGACCGGCTGCGCGAGACGCGCCTGTGGGAACCGTTCGAGACCCGCCTGTGCCTGGCCCTCGTGGGCCCCGGCGCGGTCTGCGTCGACGTCGGCGCGAACCTCGGCTATTTCACCGTGCTCGCCGCGGCCCGGGCGGGCGCGGGCGGCCACGTCTACGCCTTCGAGCCGGACCCGGATAACTTCGCGCTGCTGTCCGCCAACGTCTCCCTCAACGGGCTGGCGGCGCGCTGCTCGCTCTCGTCCCTGGCGCTGTCCGACCGCGCGGGGGAGGGCTTCCTCTACCGGAGCGACGACAACCTCGGTGACCACCAGGTCTACCCCGGCGACGGCGAGCGGCCGGCGCTGCCGATCCGCCTCGCCCGCGGCGAGGCGGTGCTGGGGTCCGCGGTCGACGCCATCGATTTCCTCAAGATCGACACCCAGGGCAGCGAGGCGGCGGTGCTGGCCGGGCTGCTGCCGCTGCTCGCACGCCAGCCCCGGCCGCCGGCGATTCTCGTCGAGCTCACCCCGTTCTCGCTGGCCCTGGCGGGCCGCACCGGGC
>CAJWWA010000393.1 GCA_913048495.1 uncultured Halieaceae bacterium | reverse complement strand
CAGATGGCGCGGGTCGGTGAAGAGTCCGGCCGCCTCGACGCCATGATGCTCGAGCTGGCGCGGGTCTTCGACGACCACGTGGAGGCCAGCGTCAAGCGGGCACTCACGCTGCTCGAGCCGGTACTCATCCTGTTCATGGGGTTCGTGATTGCGATTATCATCATCGCCATCCTCATGGGCATCCTGTCGGTCAACAATCTCGCGCTGTAGCGCCCGGGAACGCCATGCTATTTGTCAGTCATTTTTTTGCGAAGGAACACACTATGACCCAGGCCTTTCGCCGCCGCGGCGGCGCGCGCCGTGCCCGCGGCTTCACCCTCATGGAACTGCTGGTGGTGCTGGCCATCCTCGGCCTGCTCATCAGCCTCGTCGGCCCGCAGGTGCTCAACCAGCTCGGCGGGGCGAAGACCAAAACGGCCCGCATCCAGATCCGCGACCTCGAGCAGGCGCTGGAGATGTACAAGCTCGATGTCGGTCATTACCCCAGTACGCGGGAGGGCCTGGCCGCGCTGGTCGAGAAGCCGGCCAATGCCGCCGGCTGGAACGGCCCCTACCTGAAGTCCGACGTGCCGCAGGATCCGTGGCGGCAGGACTATCACTACAAGTATCCCGGGGAGCGCGGCGAGGTGGATATTTTCACCTACGGCCAGAACGGCGCTCCCGGCGGCGATGGCGAGGATGCGGACGTCGGCAACTGGCAATAGGAGGGGCGCCCCGCGCGTGCGGGGCTTCACCCTTGTCGAGCTGCTGGTGGCCCTGGCCATCGCCGGGCTGGCGCTCGCCGTGGCGGTGCCAGCGGGCTTTCGCTTCTACGACGGCATGCGCACCCGCGAGGCGGTGCGCGACGTGGTCACGCTGTTCGCGACGGCGCGGCAGCAGGCGATCACCAGCGGCAAAGCCCGGGACGTGCTGGTCTGGCCGGAGGAGCGCCGCCTGGTGCTGGGCGCGACCGAGCGGCGCCTCCCCGGCGGGTTGCGGGTAACCGTGCACGGCGCGGCCGAGGTCAACCGCGAACGCGCGGGGGTCATCCGTTTCTACCCCGAAGGCGGCACCAGCGGCGGCGGCGTCGACATCACCAACCCGGGGCCGTCGACGGTCGCGATCGGCGTGGACTGGCTCACCGGCCGCGTGACCCAGGCGGTGGGTGACGCTTCCCGGTGAAAACCCCTCCTGAGCGCAGCGCCCAGCGCGGCTTCTCCCTGCTGGAAATGGTGGTGGCCATGGCCGTCCTCGGGCTCGCGCTCGGCGCCCTCTACCAGGCGAGCAGCGCAGCAACCCGCAACGTGCGCACGGACGAGCGCTACGCCTACGCGGTGGAGCTGGCGCGCTCGCTGGTCGCCGACCACTCGGTGGTGCCGGAGACCGGCTTGCGGCGCAGCGGCGAGACCGCCGGCGGTTTTGCCTGGACCGTGGACGCCAGCCCGCTGCCGCGATCCAGGGATTCCCGCCTCGCTCCCGGGCTCCTGCAGGAACTCGACGTCGCGGTGAGCTGGGCCGACGGTTCGCGGCGTCGCCGCGTACGCCTCGTGTCGGTCGTGGCGGGCCAGCGCATGGACGCGCGCGTACCGTGAACTGTCGCCGCGGGCAGGGTTTTACGCTGGTCGAGGCGGTGGTCGCGCTCGCGGTGCTCTCCCTGATCATGCTGGCGACGGTCTCCGGCCTGCGCACGCTCGGCAACACCCAGGCCACGCTCGATACCCGGGTCGACCGGCTCGTCGATCTGCGCAGCGTGAGCGGTTTCCTGCGCAACAGCCTGGCATCGACGGTCAAGGGAAGCTCCACCGGCGGCCTCAGCCTCGGCGGCGGCATGCAGGACCGGGCCGTCTTCGAACTCTCGCCGGAGGGTGCCCTGGTCTGGAAGGCCGTCGTGCTTTTCGGCGAGGCCTACGGCGGCCAGTACCTCGTGCGCCTGGGCAAAAAAGGTGGCGACCTTGAGCTTCGCTGGCGGGAGGACACCGGCGACGCGCCGCTCACGGGCTGGAATAAAGCGGCGTCGCGCACGTTGGTGTCAGGCGTGGACCGCTTCGAGGTCGCCTACCGGCGGGAGGCCGGCGGGCCCTGGCAGACCGACTGGGACCAGCGCGGGCCGCCCGGGTGGGTCAGGCTTCGCCTGCAGGTGCAGGGGCGCTACTGGCCGGACCTCGTCATGGAGGTCGCGCGATGAGGCCCGTTGCCGGCCGCGGCGAGCGGGGCGTGGCCCTGGCGGTGGTGGTCTGGTTTATCGCGGGCATGGCGCTGCTCGTGGCGGGTATCGTTTCCCGGGCGACCGTCGATACGCGGCTGGCACAGGCGCACCTGTTCCGGGCGCAGGCGGAAGCCGCCGGTGACGGTGCGGTGCGGCTGTTCTTCGCTGAACTGCTCGAGGGACGCTTCAACCGGGCGGGCGGCGGCATGCGCTCGAGCTACCGGCTCGGTGACCATGAGGTCACCGTGGTCGCGGTGCCCGCG
>CAJWWA010000392.1 GCA_913048495.1 uncultured Halieaceae bacterium | reverse complement strand
TGAAGTCCGTCGGCCCGGCCGGCGACCTCGTCGCACGCCTCGCCCGCGAATACGAGGCAGCCAGGGCCCGCGTGGTCTGAGCCGCGAGGCGGCCGGGGCCGCCGTGGCCCGGCCCTCACTCCCCGAACACTTTCTCGAGGTACGCGGCCTCCGGCGGCCGCGTCGCCAGCGACACCCCCACCATCGCGATGAGCGAAACGCCCGTGCCCAGGGTGGCGCAGGCGTAGGGGTTCACCGCCTGCACCGCGAGCCAGTCTGCCACCGGCGCCAGCGCCGTGCCCGCGAACCACGCCGCGTCGATCAGCCCGAGGTGCAGCACCGCGAAGGTCACGCCGCCGGCCACGAAGCCGCTGATCGCCCCGGCCCGGGTCGCCCGCTGCCAGATCACGCCGAGAAACATCGGCGCGGCCGTCGCCGCCATCATCCCGCCGATCCCCACCCACACCAGCAGGGCGATGTTCATGTCCCGGGTACTCCAGGCCAGGGCAATGGCCGCCACGAGCACGAGCACCGTCGCCACGCGCCCGATGGCGAGGCCGATGCGATCCACGGCGTCCTCGCTGAAGCGTCCGGGAAAGCGAGGGGCGATGCTCAGGCGGAAGATGTCGTTGGCGAAGATCTGCCCCGTGGAGACCACGAGGCCGTCCGCGGTCGACATGACCGCGGCCAGCACGCCGGCGCCGATGAGCGCGGCCACCCAGGTCGGCAGGGTGGCGATGAACAGGGCGGGGATGGCGTTGTTCGGGTGATTGCCCGGTTCCAGCAGTGCATCCCCGAGCAGTACCCGCGCGAGAATTCCGCCGCAGGTAATGGCGGGCAGGATGAGCCCGAACAGGAACGAGAGCACGATGAAGCGCCGCTGGTCGCGGTTGCTCCTGAGCGCCCACAGCTTGTTACCCACGTGCGGCAGCAGGCCGAGGGGCAGGTGGGCGACGAACACCGCGAACAGGTCCCATCGCGAATCGAACAGGGTGAAGCCGGGGTTCAGTGGCGCGACCAGCGCCGGGTCCCGAGTCTCGAGGGCCTCGAGCATGCCCCGGAACCCGCCCTCCACGCCGAAGCCGGCCAGGAACATCCACAGGAGCAGCAGCGCGAGCAGCAGCATGAGCGCGCCCTGCACACCGTCCGTGAGGATGTCGGCGTGGGCGCCGCCCAGGGCGACGTAGACCATGAGCACCACCGCGGTCACGCAGAGGGCGGTAAAGGTATCGAGACCGAGTAGCTGGGTGAACATCACCGCGCCGGAGAGCAATTGCCCGGCGAGGTAGAACAGCAGGGCGAGGGAGCAGAGCGCCGCGAGAATGCGCAGCGCCTCGGAATCGTAGCGGTCGCCGAGATACTCGGGAATGGAGCGGCTGCCGAAGCGCTCGCCGGCCTGGCGCACCGCGTGCAGGCACAGGAGTACGCCGGTGTAGACGCCGAGCGGGTAGATGATCGCGTACCAGAGCGCCGACAGGCCGGCCCGGTAGGCGAGCCCCGGCAAACCGAGAAAGGTCGCCCCGCTGGCCGCCGTGGCGGTCATGGCAAAGGCGAGGAACACCGGGCCGTAGCTGCCCCGGGCGGTGGCGAAATCGTCGCTGCCGCGCACCCGCGACAGGCCGACGAAACCGAACAGCACCATCAGCCCGATGTACAGGCAGAGAAAGAACCAGCTCCAGGCGGCGAGGGAGTCGAGATCCGGCATCGCGCCAGTGTACTCAAGCGGCGAAGCGATCGGTATATGCGACGAGCGGCCCCCGGCGCGGCCGCCGGCGTCGCTATAATTCACCGTTTCGACAGACCGGAGACGCCCCATGATCCTGCGCCGCCTGGCCCTTGCCGCCCTCGCCGCCCTCCTCCCGCTCGGCGCCGCCGCCGAGCCCACCGCCAGCGAGAAGCCCGTCATCGAGAAGAAGGACGACCTGCCCCGGCACAGCTACCGGGTCGACCTGCCGGTGACCGAGCTCTACGCCCCGGAGCACCGCGACGCCCTCCTCGCCCTCGCCGCCGCCGTGCGCGAGGACGTGGCCGGCGACCTGGAGCGGTTCGAGATCCGCGACGACAGCACCGTGCAGGACTACTACGGCATGCTCGGCTCGGTGGCCATCGCCGAGGGGGACTGGGCGCGCTACCTGGAACTGGTTGAAAAGCGCCAGGCGCTGGAGACCAAGGCCGCCAACCGCCTGACCCTGGGCCTCGCCGGGCGTGCCGTCGCCCGGGCCGCGCTCGCCGGCGACCCCACGCCTGCGGCCGTCGCCGCGGAACTCGCCGCACTGGTCGAACCCCTGCCCTACGCTACCGTCGAGGCGAACCTGGAGAGCCTGAAGGGCCGCACGGAGATTCTCAGCCGCGCGCTGGTTCTCGGCAGTCTCGAGTCGAACTACCAGCCGGGGCTCGACCGGACCGGTGGCGAGGTCAGCCTCGACATCGCCGCCAGCCTGGTCGGCGCGGTATTCTCCCTCGACTATTTTATGGTTCTTCGTAGGTTTTCGGGGACGTTGAGCCTCTGACCCAGTCCACCGTATTG
>CAJWWA010000391.1 GCA_913048495.1 uncultured Halieaceae bacterium | reverse complement strand
GCCGCTGGCCGCCCGCCTGCGGGACAGCGGCCGGCCCGTGGCCTGCACGCTGCTGGAGCGCGACGCCGCACCGGCATCGGTGCCGGAAGCGTACCTGAAGCTGCACCTGCTCTCGCACCGCCTGGTCAAGCCCCACGGCACCAACCTGGAGGGGCTCTTCGGCCTGCTGCCCAACGTGGCCTGGACCGACGAGGGCCCAATCGCCCTGTCCGAGCTCGCCGAGCGGCAGCTAGCCGCGCGCCTTGCCGGCCGCGTCCTCGAGGTGAGCTGCGTCGACAAGTTCCCGAAGATGACCAACTACGTGGTCCCCACCGGGGTGCGCATCGCCCACACCGCGCGCGTCCGCCTCGGCGCCTACCTCGGCGAGGGAACGACGGTCATGCACGAGGGCTTCATCAACTTCAACGCCGGCACGGACGGCCCCGGCATGATCGAGGGCCGCGTGTCTGCAGGCGTCTTCGTCGGCGCCGAGTCGGACCTCGGCGGCGGCTGCTCCACCATGGGCACGCTCTCCGGCGGCGGCAACATCGTCATCTCCGTGGGCCGCCAGTGCCTCATCGGCGCCAACGCCGGTATCGGCATCCCGCTGGGGGACCGCTGCACGGTGGAGGCCGGCCTCTTCGTCACCGCTGGCACCAAGGTCACGGTGCTGGACAGCGACGGGCAGCCCGCGGAGACCGTCAAGGCCCGGGACCTCGCCGGCCTGTCGGACCTCCTGTTCCGCCGCAACTCGCTTAACGGCGCCGTGGAGTGCCAGACCAACCGCTCCGCCATCGCGCTCAACGAAGCGCTGCACCAGCACAACTAGGCCGCCTGCCGTGGACCCGGTCATCGCCCTCTGCCGCGATCTCATCAGCCGCCCCTCGGTAACGCCGGAGGACGCCGGCTGCCAGGTGCTGATGATGGACCGGCTCGCGGCCCTGGGCTTTCGCTGCACCCCCCTGCCCTTCGGCAACACCGAGAATTTCTGGGCGGAGCGCGGCGACCCCGCGGGCCCCCTGTTCGTCTTTGCCGGGCACACGGACGTGGTCCCGCCGGGGCCGGCGAGCGCCTGGGAGAGTGACCCCTTCACCCCCACGGAAGAAGACGGCATGCTCCGCGGCCGCGGCGCTGCGGACATGAAGGGCAGCCTGGCGGCCATGATCGTGGCCACGGAGCGCTTCGTCGCCGCCAACCCGGACCACCGCGGCCGTATCGGTTTCCTGGTGACCTCCGACGAGGAAGGACCGGCGACGGACGGCACCGTACGGGTGGTGCAATGGCTCGGCGAGCAGGGCACGACCATCGACTGGTGCCTGGTCGGCGAGCCCTCCAGCTCCGAGCATGTCGGCGACGTGGTCAAGAACGGGCGCCGCGGCTCCCTGGGCGCCACGCTGACCGTGCGCGGCGTGCAGGGCCACGTCGCCTACCCGCACCGGGCGGACAACCCGATCCACCGCGCCCTGCCCGCGCTCGCCGAGCTCACCGCGCGGCACTGGGACAACGGCAACGACTTCTTCCCGCCGACCAGCCTGCAGGTCACCAACGCGCACGGCGGCACCGGCGCCACCAACGTCGTGCCCGGGGAGTTCACGGTACTGTTCAACTTCCGCTTCTCCACGGAATGCACCGCGGACGGCCTGAAGGCGGCGACCGAAGAGATCCTCGACCGCCACGGCCTCGACTACCACCTGCACTGGACGCTGTTCGGCGAGCCGTTCCTGACGCCCGCGGGCGAACTCGTCGCCGCGACCCAGGCGGCGATCCGTGCCGTCACCGGCCGCGAGACGCTCCTGTCCACCGCGGGGGGCACGTCCGACGGCCGCTTCATCGCGCCCACCGGCGCCCAGGTTCTGGAGCTCGGCCCGGTGAACGCCACCATTCACCAGGTGAACGAGACCGTGAGCTGCGCGGACCTTTCGACCCTCGCCGGGATCTACGAGGACATCCTGGGGCGCCTACTCGCCGACTGAGCGCGCGAGCCTGCCGAGCGCGGCGCTGACCATGGCGCGGTTCTGCGCGCCGGTCACCAGCACCACGTCCGCCTCGCTGTCGTCCAGCGCGGCCAGGCTCTCGGCGACCACCGCATCCGCTTCCATCCACAGCTCCTCGGGCATGCGCGACGGGTCGAAGCCCTCGAAGCGGCGCGGTCGGGCAGCATGCCAGCGCCTTCGTCAACTTTCACACCGGTGCCCACCTCGACCTCGTCGTCCAGTGCCGGTGCGACGCCCGCGCCTGCTCCAGCCCCTGCGGCCCAGGCCGGGCCTACGCAGGAACGGCTGGCAAAGGTTCAGGCCATCGCCAAGCCCCAGACCGACGATCCGCTCGACGACGAATATTCCTACGGTTTCCGCCTCTGGGAAGCGAAGCTTTATCCAGAAGCGCAGCAGCAACTGACCATGTTCGTGGAACAGAACCCCAATCACTGGCGCGCTACCTATGGCCGCAACCTCCTGGGCCGTGCCTATCTCGACGATGGGAAGGCCAAGGAAGCGGCCCCCTGGTTCCTGAAAAACTATCAGGACGACAAGACCG
>CAJWWA010000390.1 GCA_913048495.1 uncultured Halieaceae bacterium | reverse complement strand
GGGGCTGGACCTGGTGGAGCAGATGATCCGCTCGGCCGCCGGGGAGAAGCTGGAGATCGCCCAGAAGGACGTGAAGATCGATGGCTGGGCCGTCGAGGCGCGTCTCTATGCGGAAGATCCCTATCGCGGCTTCCTGCCCTCGATCGGCCGTCTCAAGCGCTATTCCATGCCGGAAGAAGGCCAGCTGGGCGAGGGTATGCTGCGCATCGACAGCGGCGTGCGCGAGGGCCGGCTCGCCATGGACCCGGCAGCGCCTTACTTTCTCGTCGACGGCGTGCGCGGCGCACTGCCCCCGTCCCTCGAGGTTACTAACGGTGCACCGGTGGTGGCCGGCTGCCGCGAGCGCAAGAGCGCCGCTGAACTCGCGCTCATGCAGCGCGCCAAGGACATCACCCTGGAGGTGCACCGGCACACCGCCCGCATGCTGGTGCCGGGTATCTCGACGGCGGAGGTCGAGGCCTTCATTCACGCGGCCCACCGGGCCGCGGGCACCGGCGGCTCTACCTTCTGCATCGTGCTCTTCGGGCCCGACAGCGCCTTTCCGCACGGCGTCGCCCGGCCCAAGGTGCTCGAGGAAGGCGACATGGTGCTTATCGACACCGGCTGCGAGGTGCACGGCTACCTCTCGGATATCACCCGCAGCTACGTCTTCGGCGAGCCCTCGCCGCGGCAACGGGAAATCTGGAACCTCGAGCAGGCGGCGCAGCAGGCGGCCTTCGACGCGGCCCGCCCCGGTGCACCCTGCGGCGCCGTGGACGCCGCCGCGCGGGCGGTCATCGAGGAATCCGGCCTGGGCCCGGGCTACCGGCTGCCGGGCCTGCCGCACCGGACGGGGCACGGCATCGGCCTCGACATCCACGAGTCACCCTACCTCGTCCCGGGCAACGAAACGCCGCTCGCCCCCGGCATGTGCTTCAGCAACGAGCCGATGATCTGCGTGCCGGGGGAATTCGGGGTGCGGCTGGAGGATCACTTCCACGTGACGGCAACGGGGGCGCAGTGGTTCACCGCCCCGTCACCGTCCATCGACGCGCCCTTCGGCGACTGATACGACCTCAGTCGCCCTTGGAGGTCATCGCGTCCTTCATCTTGTCCATGTCCACGGACTCTTTTGCCTTGTCGACATCGACGGCCTCGGCGGCTTTCTCGTAATCCACGCCGTCGGTGCTCACGGCGTCCTTCATCTTGTCCGTATCGACGGACTCCATGGCCTTCTTCTCGTCGACCGCGTCCATCATTTTCTTCATGTCCTGGGCAGCGGCCGGCAGGGCGACGAGGGCGGTGGCGAGGACGGCGAGGGTCAGCTTGGCAACGTTCATAGTCTGTAGTCTCCGGAGTGCGCGGGCAACGGCGCCCGCCGACTCAGTATTGCAGAAAGCGGCCCCGCCGGCAGCCGGCGCTGGCAATTTCTGGATAGACGGGCATCCGGGGCGGTGCTTTAATCCGCGCTCAGGAAAAATCGGCGGCGTCCGAAGGGGAAGGGAATAGCCATGCAGAACCCGTTTGTAGCGCCTGCCACGGGGCTCCTCTTTCTTGCGTCCGCCGCTGCCGCCGCTGCAGACGGTCCCTATCCGCGCAGCACCCACGAGTTCACCATCGGGGCGACCCGGCAGTCCGCGGAGTCCCGGGCGCTCGCCAGCGTGCCGCAGCTGCCGCCTGTGGAAATCCAGCTCAAGGACCTGAACGTGGACGGCGACCACGATTCCTGGTTCGCCGAGTACAGCTGGCGCTTCCGCGAGCGCTGGCAGCTGAACGCCTTCGCCTACCAGTACCAGGACTCGGGCCGCGTGATCGCCACCAGCGACTTCAACTACGACGGCGTGGAATTCACGGCCGGCGCGCTGGTGGACAGCACGCTGGAGATCGACACCTACGCCCTCGACGTGCTCTACGCCGTCCACGCGTCGCCGCGGTCGGAACTGCTGGTCGGCGGCGGTGTCCACACGCTGAAGCTCGGCGCGACCTTCCAGGGCCTGCTCACCGCCGGAAACCAGACGACGACTTTCGCCACCGCCTCCGATGAGCTGCTGGCGCCCGTACCTAACCTCCGCGCCCGCGGCAGCTACGCCTTCAACGATCGCTTCGGCGCGGATGTCACGGTGGGCTGGCTGAGCGCGAACGTGGATGACTACGACGGCAGCTTCGCCTATGTGCACGCCCGCCTGCGCTGCCGCCTCGGCGCAGGCAGCAGCGTTTCGCTCGGCTACCAGGCCACCTCCGTGGATATCAGCCGCAAGCCCGGCGGCGGACGGGAGCAGCGGTACGACGCGGAACTCTACGGCCCTTCGCTGCAGCTGAACTGGGCTTTCTAGACGCGCGGCAACCCGAGCGGATGGCGAACTAGGCCGGGGTCGACTCCCGGGCCTCCCTTCGCTCCCGCTTCACCGCGTACATGCGGCCATCGGCGGCATCGAGCAGCGCGGCGGCATCCTTGCCGTCGGCGGGATAGACGGCCCAGCCGATACTCGCGCCCACGGCGAGCTGCCAGCCCTGCCCGCGGTAGGGTTCGACCATCACCCCCTCC
>CAJWWA010000389.1 GCA_913048495.1 uncultured Halieaceae bacterium | reverse complement strand
GTGCACGGCCGCGGAGGTGCGCGCCGTGCAGTCCAAGGGCAGGCGGTTCGCCACGCGGTTCAGAATGCGCCACGTGGACGGCCCGCACTACGACGACCCGACGGCGGCGCTCCTCACGCGCCGCCATGAGCAGCGCCCGCCGCAGCGCCGGATCGTAGGGCTCGGTGAAGTCGATGTGCCGGACTGGGCTGTCGCCGCCCTCGTCCACGGTGTGTTCACGGCCCCAGGTGTAATCGATGAGCTGGTCCGGCAGAACCAGCTGCCCCGGGCCGCAGGCCTCGTGGATGCCGCCGACGGCATTGATGGCAACCACGGCGGCGGCACCGAGCTCGCGCAGCGCCCAGAGGTTGGCGCGGTAGTTGATGCGGTGCGGCGGCAGCGCGCGGGGCTTGCCGTGACGCTGCAGGAAAAGAACGGGTACGCCATCGATGCTGCCCGCCTCGATAGGGCCGGACGGTGCCCCGTAGGGGGTGTCGCAGGCCCGCTCTTCGGCGGCCTCGAGCCCGGCCAGGGCGTCGATACCCGTCCCGCCGATAACGGCGACGCTCATCGCTCCGCCGCCGCGGATTTAGACATTTTTAGCATGACGCTGCGACAGACCACGATGCTTCTCCTATAAGCCGGCCGCGCCGGGCGCGCGGAGGCGCAGCCAGGTCGTTGATTGCAAAAGGGAAAGGCCCGCCCAGGTCACGCGCCTCACGCGTTGTGCCGAGGGCCACACGCCCGCTGCCGCGCATGGACAGCGGCCCCGCACCTGCTAACTTTCTGGCAGGAGGACGATAGCATGACTCTCGAAAGACCGGCCATCGGCCAGTGGTACAAGGAAGCGGAGAGCGCCGCCCTGTTCGAGGTGGTCGCCATCGACGATCACAGCGGCTGCATCGAGGTGCAGTATCTCGACGGCGAGATCGCCGAGTTCGACACGGAGAGCTGGGGCGAGCTGGTGCTCATCCCCGCCGTCGAGCCCGAGGACTGGCGCGCCCCGTTCGAGCTCAGCGACGAGGACGGCCTGGACCCCGACGAGCCGCTGCACCCCGGCTGGGGCAACCCCGTCAACAGCATCGAGCCCGACGGCGCCTGGGAGCTCGAGGACTACTGACCGCCGGGCGCCCCGGGGCGGCCTTGCAGGCAGCGCGCCACTGTATATAATTCCAGTGGTGTACGCATGCACAGGATAGCCCCATGGCCAAGCTCACCGCCCGCCAGCAGCAGGTCCTCGACCTGATCCGGCGCCACATCGACGACACGGGGTACCCGCCCACCCGCGCGGACATCGCCCGGGAACTCGGTTTCCGCTCCGCCAACGCCGCCGAGGAACACCTGAAGGCCCTGGCCCGCAAGGGCGCGATCGAGATCATCCCGGGCGCTTCGCGGGGCATCCGCCTGCCCGAGGAACGCGGGCTGCCCATCGTCGGCCGTGTCGCCGCCGGCAGCCCGGTGCTCGCCGAGGAACACATCGAGGACTTCTGCGAGCTGCCGGCGGACTTCTTCCGCCCGGCCGCCGACTACTTCCTGCGCGTAACCGGCGACAGCATGGTGGGCATCGGCATCTGCGACGGCGACCTCCTCGCCGTCCACAGCACGCCGGTGGCCAACGACGGCGACGTCGTCGTCGCCCGCCTCGACGACGAGGTGACGGTCAAGCGGCTGCGTCGCGGGCGCGAGCGGTACCGGCTGCAGCTGCTGCCGGAAAACCCCGACTACGCGCCGATCGAAGTCGACCTGCGCGAGCAGGCGTGTGTCATTGAGGGGTTGAGCGTGGGGGTGGTGCGCCGCGGCATCTGAAGCGCCGGGCCGGACGGCGGCCTGCGCGGCGGGGCGCCGCGCCGGTGAGTCAGTGCAGGACCCGCGGGGTTTCCTGCTCGACTTCCTCCTCGATTTCGACTTCGGCCTGGTCCGTCAGTTGGGCCGTGGCCTGGATACCGGCCTGGATCATGGCCTTGGCCACCTCCAGGCAGTGATCCATCACGTACATGCGTGATTCATCGGAAAACTGGATGCGCAGGAGCGGCGGGGCGTCTTCCCCGGCCCGTTGCAGCACGACTTCTCCGTTCCCCAGATCGACGATCTCCAGCAGGGATGTGGACACTCGGCAGACCTCGTTTCCGCAGTGTGTAGTCCGATGGTAACAGTGTCCCGGGGGTGGGCCAACACGCGTCGCCACCACCCGCAGCGAGCGGCCCGGGGCCCTGCTCAGCTCTCGTCCAGCGAGTCGTTCATGCGCGCCAGGGTGTTCGACAGCTCCCGGTGCCAGGCCCGCGCCTGCGCCGGGTCCGGCATGCCCTGCTCTGCCGCCAGGAGGTTGCCCGGCACGCGGGACCGCGTCGGCAGCGCCGCCGGCAGCGGCGCGAGCAGCCCGGCCAGCCAGCCCTCGCGCTCGAGCTGCGCGAACTCGCGCAGCTCCGCCGCCCGGGCCTTGCCCGCCGCCGGCTCCGGCAGCTCGTCACAGCAGCGCGGGGGCGGGCCGTCCGCTTCGCCGGTGGGGTCGAGCACCGCCAGCAGGTACCAGCCGTAGGCCGCCAGCAGCTGCTCG
>CAJWWA010000388.1 GCA_913048495.1 uncultured Halieaceae bacterium | reverse complement strand
AAACAAGACAGTTTGGGTTGGGACAGACAGGGGAGTTTGTTACTATGACGAAAACAAAGACCGCTTTAATAGAATAGATTTTGGATCAAAACCCCTCCACCTGGTTGAAGACACCGTCGATGGTGGCCTGCGACACGCACACCGCGCCGTGGCCGAAATGCTTGAGTGCCGCCGCCTGGGTGAAGGTGCCCTCCGGGCCGAGGTAGGCCACCTGCAGCGGCTGCTCCAGGGCGAGGCAGGCGGACATGAGCTCGCGGAAGATGTAGGCGACGTTCTCCGCCGGCAGCGGCCCGGCGTTGCGCTCGACGATGCGGGCGAGCACCTGCGCTTCCCGCTCCGGCCGGTAGAAGACGACCTCGCCGGCCTCTTCACCGCGCTCCCGCGCCGCGAGCTGCTCTGCGAGCTTGATCTCCGCCACCTGCTGCGCACAGCGCGCGCGGCGGTTGATGAGCGCCTGGATCTCGCGGTCGATGCCGTCGATCTCCTCCCGAACCGCCTGCAGGTCCCGTTCGTCTGTCATGACCGGCGCCTCAGCCGCAGCGGCGCTCGAAGTCGGCCATGAAGGCCACGAGATCGTCCACCGCCGCCTGCGGTACCGCGTTGTAGAGGCTGGCACGCATGCCGCCCACGGAGCGGTGACCCTTGAGGTTGAGCAGCCGGGCGGCCTCGGCCTCCTCGAGGAAGCGCTTGTCGAGGCTGTCGTCCGCGAGCACGAAGGGGACGTTCATCCAGGAGCGGTAGGCCGGGTCCACGGGGTTGGAGTAAAAGTCGCTGCCGTCGATGGCGGCGTACAGCGTCTCGGCCTTGCGCCGGTTGCGCTCGGCCATGGCGGGGAGGCCGCCGAGCCCCTCGAGCCACTCGAACACCAGCGCGGCGAGATAGAGAGCGAAGGTCGGCGGCGTGTTGTACATGGAGTCCGCGTTCGCCGCGGTCTCCCAGTTGAGCATGGCCGGGCACTCGGGGCGCGCGCGGCCGAGGAGGTCCCGGCGCACGAGAACCAGGGTCAGCCCCGCGGGGCCGATGTTCTTCTGCGCGCCGGCGTAGATGACGCCGTAGCGGCTCACGTCGAGGGGGCGCGACAGCAGCGTCGAGGACATGTCCGCGACCAGCGGCGCCGGCGCCTCGGGCGCCTCCGTGAATTCGACGCCGCCGATGGTCTCGTTCGGCGTGAGATGGAGATAGGCCGCGTCATCGCGCAGCCGCCAGCCGTCGCGGGGCGGCACGGTGCGGTAGTGCCCCTCGGCATCGCTCGCCGCGACGCCGACATCGGCGAAGCGGCGGCCCTCGGCGATGGCCTTCTTCGACCACTGCCCGGTATCGAGGTAGTCGACGGGGCCGCCCGGCGCGGCGAGGTTGAGCGGTACCGCGGCGAACTGCGTGCTCGCCCCGCCCTGCAGGAACAGCACCGCGTAGTCGTCGCCGAGCCCCAGCAGCCGGCGCAGGCAGGCCTCGGCGGCCTCGACCACGCCCACCACCTCGGGCGACCGGTGGCTCATCTCCATGAAGGAAAGGCCTTTGCCGTGCCAGTCGAGCATTTCCTCGGCGGCGCGCGCGAGCACTGTCTCGGGGAGCGCGGCGGGGCCGGCACAGAAGTTCCAGGCGCGGGTCATGGGCGGGGGCTCCCCTGGCGGTCAGGCATCATCGTCGCTGTTCTCTTCACGCTCACTGTCGCTCGCAGCGTCGCCTGCGCCATCATCGGCAGCGCCCGCCGCCGGGCTCAGCGGCGCGTCGCCCGGGGTCGCCCCGGCCGCGTCGCCGGGCGTCTCGTCGTCTTCCGGCTCGTCGATCTGGGCGACGCGGACGAGCTGCTCGCCGTCCTTGCAGCGGACAATGCGCACGCCCTGGGTGTTGCGGCCGAGGAGGGAGACCTCGTCGGCGCGGGTGCGCACGAGGGTACCGAGGTTGGAGATGAGCATGAGCTCGTCGCCGTCGAAGACCTGCACGGCACCGACGAGATCGCCGTTGCGCTCGGAGCGGGCCATGGCGATGACGCCCATGTTGCCGCGCCCCTTGGTGGGGAACTCGGCCACGCCGGTGCGCTTGCCGTAGCCCTTCTCGCTCACGGTGAGGATGCGGCCGTCTTCCCGGGGAATCACCAGGGAGATCATCTGCTGGCCCTCTGCGAGGCGGATACCGCGCACGCCGCGCGCCGTCCGCCCCATCGGGCGCACGTCGCCCTCGCGGAAGCGGGCGACCTTGCCGCCGCTGGAGAAGAGCATGACATCGCAATTTCCGTCGGTGATCGCGGTGCCGATGAGCACGTCGCCCGCTTCGAGCTCGAGAGCGCGCAGGCCCACGCTGCGCGGGCGGGCGAAGTTCTCGAGCGGCGTCTTCTTCACGGTGCCACCGGCGGTGGCCATGAAGATGAAGTGCCCGGGCGTGTACTCTTCCACCGGCAGAATCGACGTCACCCGCTCACCCGGCTCCAGCGGCAGCAGGTTCACCAGCGGGCGCCCGCGGGAGCCGCGGCCGGCAGCCCGGCGTCGCGGCGCGGCGTGCCGGGTGCCCTGGGCTCTTTGGATGATGCATTCACA
>CAJWWA010000387.1 GCA_913048495.1 uncultured Halieaceae bacterium | reverse complement strand
GATCCGCCTCGGCGCCCGCGGTTTCCGCGTCACCGTGCTCGAACGCCTGGATGCCCCGGGCGGCCGCGCCTACGTGCACCGGCAGGACGGCTTCACCTTCGATGCCGGGCCGACCATCGTCACCGCACCGTTCCTGCTCCGCGAGCTGTGGAATCTCTGCGGCAAGCGCTTCGACGACGACGTGGACCTGCGCCTCATGTCCCCGTTCTACCGTATCCGCTTCGACGACGGGAAGGTCTTCGACTACCACGGCGACGCCGACAGGACCCGCGCCGAGATCGCCCGTTTCAATCCGGCGGATGTCGCCGGCTACGACGCGTACATGGAGATCAGCCGGCGCACCTACGAGATCGGTTTCGAGAAGGTGGGGCACCTGCCCTTCGACTCCTTCGCCGACCTCATGAAGATGGCGCCGGACTTCCTCGCCCTGCGCGCCTACCGCAGCGTCTACAACCAGGTCTCGCACTACGTGCAGGACCCCTACGTGCGCATCGTGCTCAGCTTTCACCCGCTGCTGGTGGGCGGCAACCCCTTCTCCGTGCCGGCGGTGTACACGCTCATCTCCTACCTCGAGCGGCAGTACGGGGTGTACTCCGCGATGGGCGGCACCGGGGCGATCATCAATGGCCTCGTGGGGCTGATCCGCGGCCAGGGCAACCGGCTGCGCTTCAATGCCGAGGTGGACGAGATCCTCGTCGAGCAGGGCAGGGCCACCGGGGTGCGCCTGGCCGACGGCGAGACCCTCAAGGCCGATATCGTCGTCTCCAACGCGGACGCGGCCTGGACCTACCGGCACCTCGTGCCCGCCAGCGCGCGCAAAACCTGGACCAACCGGCGCATCGAGCGCTCGCGGTTCTCCAACGGCCTCTTCGTCTGGTACTTCGGCACCAACCGCCGCTACGAGGACGTGCCGCACCACGCCATCGTGCTCGGGCCGCGCTACAAGGGCCTGGTCACCGACATCTTCAAGCACAAGCGCCTGAGCCAGGACTTCAGCCTCTACCTGCACCGGCCGACAGCCACCGACCCGGGCCTCGCGCCCGAGGGCTGCGACGCCTTCTACGCGCTGTCACCGGTGCCGCACCTCGAGGGTGACGTGGACTGGTCTATCCACGCCGAGACCTACCGCAAGGCCATCGAGCAGCGCCTCGAGGAGACGATGCTGCCGGGCCTCGGCGCCTCCCTGGCGACGTCCCTGGTCACCACGCCGCTGGATTTCGAGAACCGGCTCCTGTCCTACCGCGGCGCCGGGTTCAGCTTCGAACCGGTGCTCTGGCAGAGCGCCTCCTTCCGCCCGCACAACCGCAGCGAGGATGTGCAGGGGCTCTACCTGGTCGGCGCGGGCACGCACCCCGGCGCCGGGATGCCCGGCGTGATCTCTTCCGCCCGCGTTCTCGACACGGTCGTTCCCCATGCCAACACCTTCCGCTGAGCGGCTGCTGCCCCTGCACGAGGCGGACCTCGCCGCCTGCCGCACGCTGCTGAAGACCGGCTCGCGCTCCTTCTTCGCCGCCGCCCACTTCCTGCCCTACCGCTGCCGCGATGCGGCGACGGCGCTCTACGCCTTCTGCCGCCAGGCCGACGACGCGGTGGACGAGAGCGGCGCGCCGGCGGAGGCGCTCGCGGTGCTGCACGCGCGCCTGGATGCGCTCTACGCCGGCACGCCGCAGAACTACCCGGCGGACCGCGCCCTGGCGGCCGTCGCACAGCGCTGCGGCCTGCCGAAGACGCTGCTGGAAGCGCTGCTCGAGGGTTTCGCCTGGGATGCGGAAGGGCGGGCCTACGATGACCTCGAGGGCGTGCTGTCCTACTCGGCGCGGGTTGCGGGCGCGGTCGGCGTGATGATGGCCGTGCTCATGGGCGAGCGGGATGCGGACGTCCTCGCGCGCGCGGCGGACATGGGCGTGGCCATGCAGCTGACCAACATCAGCCGGGACGTGGGCGAAGACGCGCGCAACGGCCGCCTCTACCTGCCCCGGGAGTGGCTGCGCGAGGCGGGCATCGACCCGGAGGCCTTCCTCGCCGAACCGCGGCACAGCGAGGGGCTGGCCGAGGTCCTGGCGCGGCTCCTCGCCGTGGCCCATACCCTCTACCGCCGCGCTGACAGCGGCCTGACCCGGCTGCCGTCGCGCTGTCGGCCGGGCATGTACGCGGCGCGCCTGCTCTACTCCGCCATCGGCGAGCAGCTGGCTGCGCGCGGCTACGACTCGGTTAGCCAGCGCACGGTGGTACCGGGCAGCGGCAAGCTGCGCCGGCTCCTCGCCCTGGGGCGCCTGCCCTGGCTGGGCGAGAGCGATCTCGCGGCACCGGTGCTCGCCGAGAATCACTTCCTGGTCGAGGCCGTGAGCGCCCATCCCGGGCCGCGGGTCAGCTCCCTGCTCGAGAGCGAGGGACGGATTTCCTGGGTCCTGGAGCGCTGGGCCGAACTCGACGCGCGCGCCCGACTGCCGGTACGGGCAACGATCTCCGCCAGCGGCGCCCGCCGCGCCTGACCTTTCACCCCGCCGGCTTGCGTTCCCGGGTGCCGATCAGCTGCGGCG
>CAJWWA010000386.1 GCA_913048495.1 uncultured Halieaceae bacterium | reverse complement strand
TCTCCGCGATTTGGTCTCCGCGGACCTCTTTGCAGGGCGCGCCGCCGCAGGAACCGCCGCCGCAGGGGCCGCCGCAGGGGGCGCCGCAGGGGCCTCTTCCGCGGGCGCCGCCGTCACCTCGACGACATGCTCCACGGCGCCGTCGAGGAGCCGCGGCCACAACGCCGCCGCCAGCGTCGCCGGTGATGGCGCGCGGAAGCGCTCCCGGCGGTCGTCCCAGCCCGGCCGCGCGCAGAGCACGAGCTCGCGCACGGCGCGGGTGGCGCCGACGTAGAGGAGCCGCGTGGCTTCGAGGCTCCGCTTCAGCGCCGCCTCCTCGCGCAGGTACTGGTACAGGCTCGGCGAGTTCCTGTCGCTGTGGTCTTCCGCCGCCAGCAGGAAGAAACGCTCCCCCGCCCGGGTCACGTGCTGGTCCCAGGCCAGCAGCTCGCGGTCGTCACCGCGGGTGCCGCCGGCGACATCGAGCAGCCACACGCGGTCGAACTGCAGGCCCTTGGCCTTGTGCAGGGTCATGACCTGCACGGCGGCCCGCGGGTCCCCGGGTTCGGCGTAGAGACGGTCGACCTCGCGCTCGAGCCAGGCCACGTCCAGCCCGGCGGCCTCCGCGTCGGCGCGCTCGACGAGGGCGAAGAACTGGGCGGCGGCACCGTCGCTGTCCGGCGGGTAGCAGGCCGGCCCGCCGAGGGCGAGCCAGGCCGTTTCCAGCCAGCCGCGCAGTCCGCGCCGGTCCCGGGTCGCCTCTGCGCGGGCGAGCACCGCGGCGACACCGGCAAGGCGGGCCGCGCCCTCCGCGCTGAGACCCGGGGCCGAGCGCTCCTCGAGCAGCCAGCGGCTCACCGTCGCGCCGGCCGTTGCCCGGTGCACCGCGAGCAGGTCGGCCAGGCTCAGCCCGCACCAGGGCGCGCGCAGCAGCGAGAACCAGGCCAGCCGGTCGTAGCGGTCCGCCAGGGCGCGACAGAGGACGAGGAGGTCCCCGATCACCGGCCGGCTGCCCAGCGCATCCACGTCCTGCGCCGCCACCGGGGCGCCGGCCGCCCGCAGCCGCGCCAGCACCGGCTGCAGCTGGCGCCGGGTCCGGCCGAGCACCGCACAGCTCTCTCCCGGCGCCTCGCGCAACGCAGCCCGTATCCCGGCGGCGACGAAATCGGCCTCGGCGGCCACCAGGTCCGCCCCGTCCTCGCCGCGGAAGCAGTGCACGGCGACGGCACCCGGCCCGTCGCGGGTCGGGACGGCGGGCGTGTAGCGGATGCGGCCGGCGACGACGTCGTCTTCCGGCGGGAAGCCCGCGGCGAACTGGTCATTCACCCAGTCGACTATCGGCCGCGCGGAACGGAAGTTGCTGGCGAGCTGCAGCGGCGTGAGCCGCAGGCCGTTGAAGCCCTCGTCCCGGGCCTTGAGGAACAGGCTGACGTTGGCGTCCCGGAAGCCGTAGATGGACTGCATGCCGTCGCCGACGACCAGCACGGTGCGGGGCGCCCCGGGATTGGCGGCGTTGTGCTCGGCCCAGTCCCGCGTTAGGCGCCGCACCAGCTCGTACTGCTTGATGGAGGTATCCTGGAATTCATCGACCAGGATGTGCTCGATCCGGTAATCGAGGCGCAGGGCGAGATCCGTGGGGGCGTCGTCGTCGCCCAGCGCATCGAGGGCGGCGAGCGCCATCTGCGAATGGTCTACCGCGCCGCGGCGCTGGAAAACGAGGAATAGCTGGGCCACGGCCTGGGGCAGCAGCCGCGCGAGGCTGGCGAGGATCGGCCAGGCGCCCGCATCCTCCGGCGACGGCAGGATGCGCACCCGGGCCAGCGCCCTGGCGAGGGCCGTATCGGCCTGCACGCTCTCCAGCCAGCCATTCACCGCGGCAACCGCCTCGACCTTGCCGCCCCCGGGAAATCCCTGCGTCTTCGTAACGCGCTTGCGCCAGGCGCCGTCGTTGGTCAGGAGTACGCCGGCGAATTCCCGCCAGGCCGGCAGCGCCTCCGGCGACGGCGGCGGCATGCCCTCGAGCCGCTCGCCCTCCCCCTGCGCAAGGCGCCAGGCCAGCGCGGGGCCCAGCGTGTCCGCGGCGGGCTGCAGGCGGGCGGCGAGATCGCCGAGCACGTCGCCGGCGAGCGCCTCGAGCGCCGCGCGGAGGTACGCCTCGGAAGCCGCCTCGTCCCGGTGCGCGCCGAGATAACTCAGCCACTGGTCGCGGCGGGCCAGGAGCGAGGCGAGCAGGGTCGCGAGACGCTCCCAGTGGTTGTCGAGGTGCGCAAGCAGCGCCGCGAGGTCCGGGTTCTGCGCCGGCGCCCGGTCGAGGCCGGCGAGCAGGCCCTCGGCCGCCTCCCGGTACAGCTCGCCGGCATCATCCACGGTGGCGACGGAACCGCCCACAGCCTCTATACTCTCTTGTCCCTTCCACTGGGTGAGGTGGCGTACCTAAACGATATATTGGCATCAGGCACGATGTAGGAATCCCAAGCCCCACCTAAGAGGTTGCTTGTTAAATATCGCAGGACTAGGCGCATTGCACAACGCGTGACCGTGCCGTCGGCTCTTGAGGGGCTGGGGAAA
>CAJWWA010000385.1 GCA_913048495.1 uncultured Halieaceae bacterium | reverse complement strand
GCTTCATGGTCGTCGCCGCCGTCTGGGCGCCGATGATCCAGAACTTCCCCGGCCTGTTCTCCTACATCCAGTCGATGTTCGCGTACATCGTGTCGCCGGTAGTGGCGATCTTCCTGTTCGGTTTCTTCTGGCCGCGCGGCAACGGCCGCGGGGCCCTCGCGGCCCTGGTCACCGGCCACGCCCTGGCGGCGGCGACCTTCCTGCTCATCCAGCTGGAACTGTTCTCGCTGCACTTTCTCTACGTCGCCAGCCTGCTGTTCCTGCTGACCGGCGCGCTGTTCGTCGGCTGCAGCCTCGTGCTGGCGCCGGCGCCCGCCCATGCCCAGGTCGACGACCTCACCTTCTCGCACCGGGACGCCACGCCGGAGCGTGACCACCCGCCCTGGTACGCGGACTTCCGCTACCAGGCCGGCGCCGTCGTCGCGCTCACGGCCATCATGGTGATCTCGTTCTGGTGACAGCGGGCGAGCAGCCCGCGGTCAGGGTGTCGCGTGACGGCCCAGGTGTTCCAGCACCAGCTGCCACACCGTGGGGTCGATGCCCATGGAGAGGTGCGTCGACTGCACCTCGAAGTGCGTCACCGCCGGGCTGTCGCGGTCTATGCAGGCCGGCCAGGAGACGATGCTGTCCAGGCGCGTGAAGACCGCGGCGATCGGCGCCCTGATCGGCCGCTCCGCCGCCCGCCGCCGCGTCTCCTCCGCGATACGCGCGCACTCGGCGTCGCCGTAAGCCCGGGCGGCCGCCGAGTAAGAGGGCCCGCCGAGCACGGGCGTGCCGAAGGTCGCCACGCAGCTCACGGCGGCGGGGCACTCCCGGGCCAGCTCCCGCGCGATCACGCCACCGAGGCTCCAGCCCACGAGGGCGATCGGTGCGCCAACGTCCGCAGCCAGCCCGCTGATTTCCGGCACCAGCGTTTCCAGGTAGCCCTCCACGTCGCCGCGGTTGACGCCCAGGCCCCAGTGCCGCGCATCGTAGCCCCGGCGCCGGAGCAGGAGCCGCAGCGGGGCCATGCTCGCTTCCGGCGCCTGCCAGCCCGGGAAGAGGACCACGGTCTCACCGCGGCCCCGCGGCGACAGGGCAAACGCGGGTGCCGAGAGCGCCAGCCGCAGCGCCTCCCGGCCGATGCGCCACTCGCCGCGCAGGTCCGGGAAGGCAATCGGCGTCGGAGGCGGGGCCGCGGGCGGCGTGTCGTAGCGAAGCGCGTGTCGGGCCATGGAAGCACCTCTCGTCTGTCCCCGGTAGTTACGGACCCCCGTCGCGCCCGGCTCAGTGCCATGGCGGGCGCGATTGCGCTGGGTGCCGTGAGCCGTCAGTGCTAGGGTAGCGCCCTGGCCACCGCTGCAAGGACCCACTCGTGAAAGACTTTACTGACACCACCGGCTTCATCACCGGCGGCGCCTCCGGTATCGGCCTCGCCATGGCCCGGGCTCTCGGCCAGCGGGGCATGCGCGTGATGCTGGCGGACATCGAGGCCGACGCCCTCGCCAGCGCGGAGGAGACGCTCCGCGGCGAGGGTATCGAGGCCCATGGCACCGTGCTCGATGTCGGCGACCCCGAGGCCTACGCCGGCGTCGCGGAGCAGACGCTGGCAACGCTCGGCAAGGTCAACTTCCTGTTCAACAACGCCGGTGTCGGCACCCTGTCCCCGGCGGGCCAGACCCCGGTCCGGGACTGGCAGTGGGTCGTGAACGTGAACCTGCTCGGTGTCGCCTACGGGGTGGAGTATTTCCTGCCCGCCATGCAGGCGCTCGACGAGCCCTGCCACGTCATGAACACCGCCTCGCTCGCCGGCCACGTGGCCAACGCGGGCTTCGGCCCCTACAACGCGACCAAGTTCGCCGTGGTCGGCTACTCCGAATGCCTTCGCCAGGAGCTCGCGAACAGCAACGTCGGGGTCTCGGTGCTCTGCCCCGCCTGGATCAGGACCCGCATCGCCGAGAGCGGCCGCAATCACCCGGACGCCGGGCGCGCGGAGGATGCCAGGGCCGGCATGAACCCGATCGCCGAGCTCATCGAGGCGGAAGGGCTGCCCGTGGACACGCTGATCCAGCGCGCCATCGACGCCATGGCCGACGGCACCTTCCACGTCTTCACCCACCCGGACTTCTGGCCGATGGTCGAGGAACGGCTGGAGCGCGTGCGCGCCGACTACGCCCGGGTGCGCTGAACCGGCCCCGGGCGCAGTTCAGTACACCGCCCGGTCCTGCCGCGGGATGAGCCACAGGGCGCGCTGGCGGCCGTCGATGTAGCGCACGGTCTCGCCGTCGAAGAAGGCGTCCTCCTCGAGCTTGATGCGCACTCGCTTGCCCCAGGCCGGCACTTCCGATTCCGCGTACAGCTCGATCGAGTAGGCCGTGTCCGGGTAAAGCGGGTAGTCCCCCGCCCCGGGCACACCGCCCTGCTGGTCCCAGAGGCCGATGGTCGGGCCCGCCGCGTGCCCGTGGTAGCCGATCGGGTGCGTGTAGATCGAGGCGGTGATGCCCTCGGCCTCCGCCTTCGACAGCGCGGCGGCGAGGATCTCGTTGCCGCTGCGCCCGGCGATGAATTCCCCCGTGAGGATATCCTG
>CAJWWA010000384.1 GCA_913048495.1 uncultured Halieaceae bacterium | reverse complement strand
GGCGGCCAGCCCGGCGCGGCACTCGCCAGCCTCGCGCTGGGCGCCCTCGCCAGCGGGGTCGCCGGCAGCTGCCTGGTTCCCGCGGGGCACGTGGGCATCGCCGGCCGGCGCCTGCTCGTCGCGGATCACCGCGGGGTCTACCAGGGCGGTGCCGCCGACAGCTTCCGCCGCCGCGGGCCGTTCCTGCTGCGCGGCGACGTGGTGCTGAACCTGGGAACGGCGAGCCTGCCGGCATTCCCCCCGTCCCTCGATGCCGCGCTCACCCGCGCCGGCGCCGGTACGCTCGACCCGCCCGGGGCAGGCACCGTCGCGGCGGCCCTGCTCCGCGCCCGCCACCCCCTCGCGCTCGGCCTTGCCGGCGCCGGCATCCTGGCCCTGGTCGGCCTCGCAGCCGCCGCCGCGTAGACGCTATACTGGCCGCTCGTTAGCGGGCAGGAGCAGAGCTTGACGGCAGCGACCGACGCACAGCCGGCGGCAACCGGCGAACAGCCGGCCGTGGCGCTTTTCGTCACCTGCCTCGTGGACCTGTTCCGGCCGGAAGTGGGCTTTGCCACCCTGCGGCTGCTCGAGGATGCGGGGTGCCGGGTCTATGTGCCCCGGGCGCAGACCTGCTGTGGCCAGCCCGGCTATAACAACGGCGACTACGAGGGGGCCCGCGCCGTGGCCCGGGACGTGATCCGCACCTTCGAACAGGCCGAGTTCGTGGTCGTCCCCTCCGGCTCCTGCGCCGGCATGCTCATCCACCACTACCCTGCCCTCCTCGAGGGCGCCTGGCGCGAACGGGCCCGGGCCCTGGCCGAGCGAACCTGGGAACTGACCACCTTCCTGAGCGATGTCCTCAGCGACGTCCTGCCCGCGCGCCGGCCCGTACCGGCGGCGCAGGCACAGGCGGCCGTGGCCTACCACGACGGCTGTGCCGGCCTGCGCGAGCTCGGCATCCGCGAACAGCCGCGACGCCTCCTCGCCGAGGGCGGTATCGCGGTGCGGGAGCTGGAGCAGCCCGACGTGTGCTGCGGCTTCGGCGGCACCTTCTGCGCGAAGATGCCCGCCATCTCCGCCAAGATGGCCGACGACAAGCTCAAGGACGCGGTGAAAACCGGTGCCGACACGCTGGTGGCCGGCGACCTGGGCTGCCTGATCGCCCTCGCCGGCCGCGCGCGGCGGGAGGGCGTCGCGCTGTCTTTCCGCCACGTCGCGGAACTGCTCGACGGCCGGTTCGAGGCGCCGCCGATCGGCGAGGGGAGCCGGGGCTGATGGAGCAGCACAGCGCCGCATTCCTGGCCAACGCCGACGAGGCTCTCGCGGGCCGCGAACGCGCACAGCTGCGCGAAGCCATGGGGCTCTTCGGCCCGGCCCTGCGCAGCGCGGCGGTGAACGCCTACGGTGATTTCGACGCCCTGCGCGAGCACCTGCACGCGGTGCGCCGGCACACCCTGGACCACCTCGATGTCTACCTCGACCGCTACCTCGAGGCCGCGACGGAAAACGGCAACCGCGTGCATTTCGCGGAAACCCCGGAGGAATTGAACCGCACCGTCGAGGCCATCTGCCGTCAGCACGGCGCGCGCCGGATCATCAAGGGCAAGTCCATGGTCACGGAGGAGAGCGCGCTCAACGACCACCTGACCGGCGCCGGCTTCGCGGTGCGCGAAACGGACCTTGGCGAATACATCATCCAGGAGGCGGGTGAGACGCCGAGCCACATCGTGGGCCCCGCCCTGCACAAGACAAAGGACGAAATCCGCGAGCTGTTCCTGGCCCGGCACGATCTCGGCGAGCGCTCGCTGGAAAGCGCGGGCGAGATGGTCGGCGAGGCGCGGCAGGTGCTGCGCGAGGAGTTCCTGGGCGGCGAGGTCGGCATCATCGGCGCCAACGCGCTGGTCGCCGAGACGGGTTACTCGCTGCTGGTCACCAACGAGGGCAATGGCGACCTCTGCGCCAACCTGCCGCCGGTGCTGATCGTCTGCACGACGCTGGAGCGCCTGCTGCCGCGCATGAGCGATGCCGCGGACCTGCTGCGCCTGCTCGCCCGCTCCGCGACCGGCCAGCCCGTGACCTGCTACACCAGCTTCTATTCCGGTCCGCGCCGGCCCGGCGACGCCGACGGCCCCGTGGAAACGCACATCGTGCTGCTGGACAACCGGCGCACGGAGATCCTCGCCAGCGACTACAGCGACATGCTGCAGTGCATCCGCTGCGGCGCCTGCCTGAACCACTGCCCGATCTACGTGGCCGCCGGCGGCCACGCCTACGGCTGGGTGTATCCCGGGCCCGTGGGTTCGGTGCTGACGCCGCTGCTCACGTCCCTGGAAGAGAGCCACCTCCTGCCCAACGCCTGCACGGCCTGCGGCCGCTGCGCGGAAGTCTGCCCGGCCAATATCCCCCTGCCGGACCTGCTGCGGGACCTCAGGCAGGAGGAACGCGAGCAGGCGCTCTCGCCGGCGGGCTGGCGCCGCGGCCTCGCGTTCCATGCCCGGCTGCTGCGCCATCCCTGGCTCTACCAAAAGCTCACGGGGCTCGCCGCGCGGGTGCTCACGCTCGCGGCCCGGGGCCGCGGCGTTCTCACCCGCG
>CAJWWA010000383.1 GCA_913048495.1 uncultured Halieaceae bacterium | reverse complement strand
CGCCTCGCGCTGCTGCGGCTGCTGCTGCTGTGGAGCTTCCCCGAACGTATCCTCGCCGAGGCACCGAGGGCCCGCAGCGCCCGCGCCGCGACCAGCCGGCGCGGCTCACCCTGGCCAGCGACCTGACCGGCGTGGCCCTGGCGCTCCCGGCCCCCTGGGGCAAGACCGCGGCGGAGCCGCGTTCCCTCGCCGTGGACCTGCGCCTGGCGCGGGAGCGCATCGCGGTGGACCTCGCCCTCGGGGACCGGGTTGCGGGGCGCCTCGATCTCGCCGACGGCGCCCTCAGCGGCGGCAACCTCCGGCTGGAGGCTGACTGGCTGCAGGGGGCGCTGGAGCTCGGCGGGCCGGTCCCGCGCCTGCTTCTCGACTACCTCGACCTCGACGGGCTGCCCGAGCAGGCGGGGGAGGCGGACTTCGACGCCGCCTACCGGGTCCTGCGCCCGGTCGGTGTCGACATCCTCGAACTGCGCCGGGCGGGGGAGCGGGTCGGCCACCTGGCCTTCGAGCTCGACCGGGAGGCAGACGCGATCGTCGCCCGGGGTATCCGCGGCGAGCTGTTCGGCCTGCGCAGCCGCAGCGAGGAGGGCGGTGTACTGCGCTGGGCCGCCGGCGAAACGCAGTTCGCTATCGACGTCGCCTTCGATGACCTGGGCCAGGTGTTGCTGGCCCTGGGCTACGCGCCGACCCTGGTCACCGACAACGGCAGCGCCAGTGCGGACCTGCGCTGGTCCGGTTCGCCGCGGGCCCTGGCGCTCGCGACGCTTGCGGGCACGGTGGCCGTGGAGGGGCGGGACGGCCGCCTCCTCGAGGCGAAGGGCTCTGCCGGCGCGCTCAAGGTCCTCTCCCTGCTCAACCTCGCGGAGATCCTGCGCGGCCTCAGCCTGTCGCACATGTTCGAGTCCGGCATTCCCTTCGAGCGCGCGGCCAGCGAGTTCCGCTTCCGCCGCGGCAGCATGGAAATCCCGGCGCTGACGCTGCGCGGCGCGGCCAGCGCCTTCGAGTTCAGCGGCGTGACCCGGCTCGCGGCCAGCGAGCCGTCCATCGAGGGCGAGCTGGTGGTGACGTTGCCGGTGGCGAACAACCTGCCCTGGGTTGCCGCGCTGGCCGGCGGGCTGCCCGTCGCCGCCGGCGTCTACGTGGTAAGCAAGGTCTTCGAGAAACAGGTCAAGCGCATGTCCAGCGGCGTCTACGAGGTGTCGGGACCGCTGGGCAGCCCCGACGTGCGCCTGCGGCGGATCTTCGACGACAGCGCGAGTATTCCGGTGGACCCGAACGGCGAACGCATCCTCGACCCGAATGCCGCCCCCGGTGCACCGACGGCGTCGGATGGCCCGCCGGACCCGAACGCGGCGCGCGGCGACGCAGGGCCGGTGCCGACCCCGGCGATCCCGCCGGACCCTAACGCCGCGCCGGCGGGTGCTTCAGATACCCGCTGACTGGAGCTCGCGCAGGTAGCGGAAGAGCTTGCGCGCGGCGGCCGGCGGTCGCGATCCGGCCTTCTCGCGCTGAGCCTGGCGCAGCAGCTGGCGCAGGTGCTGCCGGTCCGCGCCGGGGAAGCGTTCGAGCACGGCCGGCAGGCCGTCGTCGCCGCGGTCGACCAGCTGGTCGCGCAGTGCCTCCAGCTCGTGGTGCTGCGCGGCGCTGGCGGCCCGCTGCTGGTGCAGGCCGTCGAGGGCCGCCTGCAGCGGCGCCGGGTCCACGCTGCGCATGAGCTTGCCGATGAACTGCAGGTGGCGCCGCCGGGCACTGCGGCTGGTGATGCCGCGGGCCTGCACGATGGCGGCCTCGAGCGCCGGGTCGTCGATGGGAATGGCGGCGAGCTCCTTCGGGCTCAGGGCGCAGAGCGCCTCGCCGAGCGCCTGCCGCGCGGTCATCTCCCGCTTCAGGGCGCTCTTGCTGGGCGCCTCGTCCCGGTAGTCGTCGTCCTCGACCATAGCGTCCCCGATCGTCGCGTCTTCAGCCGTAGAAAGTCGCCGCCAGGCCGAGGAACGCCACGAAGCCGACCACGTCGGTGACCGTGGTCAGCACCACGCCACCGGCGAGGGCAGGGTCGATCTTCAGCCGCTGCAGCACCAGCGGCAGCAGTACCGGGGTGAGGATGATCAAAGCGCTGGCCGTTTCGATGAATACCCCAGTGAGCAGAATGATTCCCACGATCAGTAGCATGATCACGTAAGGGTTGGTGGAGAGCGACAGCACTGCCTGGGCAATCGCGCCGGGCACCTGCCAGGATGTCTTCCGGGGCTTCCCCGCCGCCGGGTCCTTGCTGGTGGCTGTTGCTGGTCCTTGGCATACCGGAATGGATGGGGAGGTTTGCCTGCCTGCCGACCGTTTTGGCGATGCCCGGCATCCGCAAGGCGATTGCGGACCGGGTGAGGTTTCGGCCGGCTATCAGATCGTCCGGTTCCCGGAGCACACAGCCCGCTATTCCACCTATTTCAACCGCTGAGCCGGATTCGCGCGTGAGGGGCAGGCGGTTGAAGCCGGTCCCGCGCCGCCGCAAACTGTATTTCGTGCACAACATCTTCCGGGGGGAGAGATGGAAACGACGGAAAAACCGGCCCAGGCGGCACGGTTTCTGCCCGACTGG
>CAJWWA010000382.1 GCA_913048495.1 uncultured Halieaceae bacterium | reverse complement strand
GGCCGGTGCGGGCGCTTCCGCAGGGGGGGCGCTACCCGCTCCGGCATCTGCCGCGTCGCCGCGCTCGGACCCCGCCGCGGCAACGCGACCGGTGTCTGCCGGGGCCGGGGCGCTGGCGGCGCCGTCGTCGGCGGAGATGCGCAGCGTCGCCGCCGCGGTCACGCCCGGGGTCCGCCCGCGGCCGGACTGCCAGGCGCGGTTCTGCGCCTGCACCTCCGCCAGCGCGTCCGCCAGGTCATCGGAACTGATATCGGCGGCGCTCGGCAGGTAGATGATGTAGCCCGCCTTGATCTGGTTGATGTTGCCGTTGATGAAGGCCTCGGGGTTGAGGCGCTGGATGTCCAGCATGGCCTGCTGCACGCTCACCCCGTCCGGCCGCGCGCGGCTGGCGATCTGCCAGAGCGTCTCGTCGCGCTTGACCAGGTAACGGCTGCCGGCCTGCGGGTTGTCAGCCGTCGCCTCCGAGAAAGGGCGCCGCGGCATCTCCCCCGGGCCCAGGTCGCTGTCCAGCACCTGGACGCGGTCGCCACTCTCGGCGGTTACCGCCCGCTCCTCGGGCGCCGACTCCGCGGCCGCCGCCTCGCCCTCGGTCTCGGCAACACGCTGGCTCGCCGACACCGTGAGCGTCTCTGCGCGGAACGCCGGCGGATCGACGAGCACCGTGTACTCGCGCAGCAGCCGGCCGCTCGGCCAGCGCGCCTCGATGATCAGGTCGAGGAAGGGCTCGACCACCGGCTCCTGCGTGGACAGCCGGATCACCCCGCGGTTCGTGGCCGGGTCGACGCTGACGGTGAACTCGATGCTGGTCAGGAAATAGTCGCGGTCGACGCCGAGGCGGTCGAAATCCTCGACCCCCGCCAGGCGGATGCGAATGTCGTCGGTGGTAAGGTCGCGGGTGTCGAGAAGCGAGACCTCCGCGTCGAGCGGCTCGTTGAGGAATGAATTGAGCGACATCTCGCCGAGACCGAGCGCTGCCGCCTGTCCCGCGTGCAACAGCCCCCCGGCAAGGAGCACAGCCGTTGCCTGAACCCGTTTAGCCATAGCGCTGCCTTGTTATGGTCCTGAACCCCGCGGCGCTGCCGCGCCCCCTCTGGTGACATCAAAATGCCATGCATCCCAATGACTTGCAATGCATTATGCATTTTTTACTAAACGTGTTGCCGGGCATCCTGCCCGGCGTCACCGCGCGCACCCCCCCGGCCTCCCTCACCGGCGGCGGGTGCGCCCCCTGTCCCAAGCCGCTCTCTGAAAGCGCTCTGCAAACCGTCTTCAGGCTGGCCGGCCGCTGTCTGCCAAGTATCTGCCAAGCGCCGCAGCCCAGGCAAGGCAGGCAGCGCGGGGCTAGGCCAGGTAGTCCCGGGCGAGGCACTCGGCGATCTGCACGCTGTTCAGCGCGGCACCCTTGCGGACGTTGTCCGCCACGACCCAGAGGTCCAGGCCGCGGGGGTGAGAGATATCCTTGCGGATGCGGCTCACGAACACCGGGTCGTGGCCCGCCGCCTCGCTCACCGCGGTGGCGTAGCCGCCGTCCTCGTGCTCGTCGAGCACCGTCACCCCGGGGGCGGCGCGCAGCAGCTCGCGCGCCGCGTCGGCGTCGATGGGGTCGCGCGTCTCGATGTGCACCGCCTCGGAGTGGCCGTAGAACACCGGCACCCGCACGCAGGTGGGGTTCACCAGGATGTCCGGGTCGTCGAAGATCTTCTGTGTCTCCCAGACCATCTTCATTTCTTCCCGGGTGTAGCCGTTGTCCTGGAAGGTGTCGATGTGCGGCAGCGCGTTGAAGGCGATCTGCCGCGGGTACACGCTGCACTCCGCGGGCTGGCCGTTGAGCAGCCGCGCCGTCTGCCCGGCGAGCTCCTCGATCGCCTCCTTGCCCGTGCCGGAGACGGCCTGGTAGGTGGCGACGTTGATGCGGGTGATGCCCACGGCATCGTAGAGCGGCTTCAGCGCCACCAGCATCTGGATCGTCGAGCAGTTCGGGTTGGCGATGATGTTGCGGTCGCTGTAGCGGGCCAGCGCCTCCGGGTTCACCTCCGGCACGACCAGCGGGATGTCCGGGTCGCGGCGGAAGTGCGAGGTGTTGTCGATGACCACGCAGCCGGCCTCGGCGGCCTTCGGCGCGAACTCGGCCGAAATCGAGCCGCCCGCGGAAAAGAGACCGATGGACACCTTGCTGAAGTCGAACTCGGCGAGGTTCTGTACCGTCAGCCGGCGCTTGCCGAAGCTGACGCTCTTGCCCGCGGAACGCTCGCTGGCGAGGGCATACACCTCGCCCACGGGGAACTCACGCTGGGCGAGGATCTCCAGCATGGTCTCGCCCACGGCGCCGGTGGCGCCGACCACCGCTACATCAAACTGCTTCGCCATCGTTCCCTCCTGTCTTGCTTGCGTGTTGCGTGACTGTTACCGGCCGGCGAGCGCTGCGACCACGGCGTCACCCATGACGGCCGTGGACACCGGCTCCCGTCCCGCGGGGCAAATGTCCGCCGTGCGCAGGCCGTCGTCGAGTACCTGCCCCACCGCCGTCTCGATCGCCTCGGCCGCTGCCGGCTCGTCCAGCGTGTAGCGCAGCATCATGGCAACCGACAGAATCATCGCCAGCGGGTTCGCCACGCCTTT
>CAJWWA010000381.1 GCA_913048495.1 uncultured Halieaceae bacterium | reverse complement strand
CCACTTCCCGGGATTTGCGCTGCTCCAGTACAAAACCGGCGGCCAGTACCAGGGCTTTATGGGTATCCAGTTTGGACTTCGGGAACAGCAGTTCCCGGTGATCCTCAATGAAGCCGGTGGTCAGGTCGGCTTCCCGGAACGGCTGGGCGTCGGCCAGGGCGTGGAGGAAGCGGATATTGGTTTTCACGCCGGCGATGCGGTAATGCTCCAGGGCTTGGACCATGCGGTTGATGGCCTGCTCCCGGGTTTCGTCCCAGACGATCAGCTTGGCGATCATCGGGTCGTAATGGATGCTGATCTCGTCGCCTTCGGTGACCCCGGTATCCACCCGCACGTGGGCGGATTCATCCGGGGTGCGCAGGTAACGCAGGGTGCCGGTGGCAGGCAGGAAGTCCTGGTCCGGATCTTCGGCGTAGATACGCGCCTCGATGGCGTGGCCACGGGTCTTTACCTGGTCCTGGGTCAGCGGCAGGGGCTCACCCCAGGCCACTTTCAGTTGCCATTCCACCAGATCCTGGCCGGTGACCATTTCGGTGACCGGGTGTTCGACCTGCAGGCGGGTGTTCATTTCCATGAAGAAGAAGGAACCGTCCACGTCGTACAGAAACTCGACGGTGCCGGCGCCCACGTAGTTGATGGCCTGGGCCGCCCGCACCGCGGCTTCGCCCATGGCTTTGCGGGTGTCTTCACTGAGGCCGGGGGCGGGCGCTTCTTCCAGCACTTTCTGGTGCCGGCGCTGCACGGAGCAGTCGCGCTCGGCCAGGTACACCGCGCCGCCGTGGCCGTCGCAGAACACCTGCACTTCCACGTGCCGCGGCCGGCCGAGGTACTTCTCCACCAGCATGCGCTCGTCGCCGAAGCTCGCTGCCGCCTCGCGCTTCGCCGCGGCCAGCGCGTCGTCGAAGGCCGCCGCGTTCTCGACGACACGCATACCCTTGCCGCCACCGCCGGCGGTCGCCTTGAGCAGCACCGGGTAACCCATGGCATCGGCGGCCCCGCGCAGCGTCGCCATGTCCTGGTCGTCGCCGTGGTACCCGGGAACCAGCGGCACACCCGCCGCCTCCATGATCTGCTTCGCCGCTGACTTGCTGCCCATGGCCGCGATGGCGCTCGCCGGCGGCCCGATAAACACGACGCCGGCGGCCTCGCAGGCCTCCGCAAACGCCGCGTTCTCCGACAGGAAACCGTAGCCCGGATGAATCGCCTCGGCCCCGGTGCGCCGCGCCGCGTCGAGCACCGCATCGCCGCGCAGGTAAGATTCCCGCGCCGGCGCCGGCCCCAGGTGCACGGCCTCGTCTGCCAGCTCCACGTGCAGGGCCTTCGCATCCGCGTCGGAATAGACGGCGACGGTACCGATGCCCAGCTGCCGGCAGGTGCGGATCACCCGGCAGGCGATCTCGCCGCGGTTGGCGATGAGTATCTTGCGGAACATCTCAACTCTCCTCGCGGTTCCCGGCGGGCCCGCGCCAGGCCGGCGCGCGTTTTTCCAGGAAGGCCGACAGCCCCTCCTGCCCTTCTTCGGAGACGCGGATGTGCGCGATGCGCGCGCAGGTGTCCTCGATGAGCGCCGGTGTCAGCGCAGCCCCGGCCACGCTGCGCACCAGGTCCTTGGCTGCGCGCTGCGCCGCCGGTCCGCCCGCGAGCAGTTCGTCGACCAGCGCCGCGGTGCGCGCCTCCAGCTCGTCGTCCGCGCAGGCCTCACTCACCAGCCCCAGCCGCAGCGCCGTGGCGGCGTCGAAGGCCTCCCCGGTCAGCATGTAGCGGCTCGCCGCGCGCTCGCCGATGGCCCTGACGACGTACGGCCCGATGGTCGCGGGGATGAGGCCGATACGGACCTCGGACAGCGCAAAGCGCGCCCGCTCCCCGGCAAGCGCCATGTCGCAGCAGCTCACCAGCCCCACGGCCCCGCCGAACGCGGCCCCCTGCACGACCGCCACGGTGGGCATGGGCAGCCGGTACAGGTCCTGCAGCATACCCGCCAGCTGCTCGGCATCTTCCATGTTGTGCCCGTAGTCGTACTCGGCCATGCGCCGCATCCACGCAAGGTCTCCCCCGGCGGAAAAGTGCTTCCCCGCCCCGCGCAGCACCACCACCCGCACGCGGTCGTTCTCGCGCAGGCCTTGGAATGCTTCCCGCAGTTCGCAGATCACCCCATCGTCAAAGGCGTTGTGCTTGTCCTGGCGGTCCAGGGTGATCGTCGCGATGCCTCGGTTGTCGATGCTGGTTCTGACGCTGGTTTCAGTCATGGGCTGGATTCCATCGCGATTCTGAAGTTGCCTGAGCTGCACCCTTCGATGACGGCGCCAGGCCTGGGAAAACCCCTTCGGGATACGCTACAAGCACATCCATGTGCGCTCGGCGCGAGCCATCCATGGCTCGCGACGATCCCGAAGGGGTTTTCCCAGCCCTGTCGCCTCCCGCCGTGCTATTCCCTTGGCGTGGGCTGGTTTCGGAGGGAGATGAACTGCCGCGCTTGATGTTGGCAGGGCCGGCCAACGATAGGTGTTCGAAACTGCTATGCATGAAGATGGCAGGGCCCGCCGGCGGTGCGGGAGAGGGTGTGTGGGACCGTCGCCGGCCATGGATGGCCGGCGCCGAGCGCACATGGATGTGCTTGTAGCGTGTCCCACACACCCTCTCCCGC
>CAJWWA010000380.1 GCA_913048495.1 uncultured Halieaceae bacterium | reverse complement strand
GCCCCCGCCGCGACCACGGCGATGCGCTGCAGCACCGGCTTGCGGTTGAAGGCGCGGTCGAGTTCCTCCGCGGGCACCTCGCCCTCGCGCTCGTCGAGCATCTTGACGTAGCCGCCGAGGGGAATGGCCGCGAGGCTGTACTCCGTGCCCTGGCTGTCGTGCCAGCGGGCCAGGGGCCTGCCGAAGCCGATGGAGAAGCGCAGCACCTTGACCCCGCAGCGGCGGGCGACCCAGAAATGGCCGAACTCGTGCACGGCGACCAGGATCGCCAGCGTCGCCAGGGTGATGAGAATGGTTTGCAACAGGTCCATCAGCGCTCCGATTGTGCCAGCGGAGCCCGGCCGCGGGCGCGCATGAGCTCGCCGGCCACCTGCCGGGCCTCGCTATCCGCAGCTTCGACCACAGCGAGGCTCTCGGGTTCAACACGGCTTACGCGGGCCAGGGTCTCCTCGATGACCGCCGGTATCTCCATGAAGCCAATGGCCCCGTCGAGGAAACCGGCCACCGCGATCTCGTTGGCGGCATTGCAGGCCGCCATGGTCGTACCGCCCGCCGCAATGGCCTCGCGGGCGATGCGCAGGCAGGGGAAGCGCCCCTCGTCCGGCGCCTCGAAATCCAGCCGGGCGGTCTCGAAGAGGTCGAGCGGCGTCACCCCGGCGGCGAGGCGCTCGGGCCAGCCGAGGCCGTAGGCGATGGGGGTGCGCATGTCGGGGTTGCCGAGCTGCGCCAGCACCGAGCCGTCGAGATACTGCACCAGCGAGTGGATGACGCTCTGCGGGTGCACCACGATGGTTACCTGCCCGGGCCCGACGCCGAACAGCCAGCAGGCCTCGGCGAGCTCCAGGCCCTTGTTCATGAGCGTGGCCGAGTCCACGGAGATCTTGCGCCCCATGGACCAGTTCGGGTGCGCGCAGGCCTGGTCCGGCGTGGCCGCCGCGATGCGGGCCGCGTCCCAGGTGCGGAACGGCCCGCCGGAGGCGGTGAGCAGGATGCGGTCGACGCCGGCGAGACCGGGACGGGCGCCGTCGTCCACGGGCAGGCACTGGAAGATGGCGTTGTGTTCGCTGTCGATGGGCAGCAGCAGCGCCCCCGCGTCGCGCACCGCCGACATGAACAGCGCGCCGGCCATGACCAGCGCCTCCTTGTTGGCCAGGAGGACCCGCTTGCCGGCGTTCGCCGCCGCCAGGGTCGCGGGCAGCCCGGCGGCGCCGACGATGGCCGCCATCACGGCATCCACGGCCGGGTCTGCTGCCACCTGGTCGAGCCCGGCGCTGCCCGCGAGCACGGTGGTCGCCGAGCCCGCCGAGGCCAGTTCCCGCTGCAGTTCTTCCGCCGCGGCCTCCTCGGTCATCACCGCGTAGCGCGGCGCGTGCACCAGGCACTGGTCGCGGAGCGCGGCGACGGAGCGCTGCGCGGTAAGGGCGTAAACGGTAAAGCGGTCCGGGTGCCGGGCGATCACGTCCAGCGTGTTGACGCCGATGGACCCGGTGGAACCGAGGACCGTGACCTGCTGTTTCGTAGCCGGTGCCATGGTCAGTACCCCGCGAGCAGAAGACCAAGGGTGAAGGTGGGCGCCGCACCGCAGAGGCTGTCGAGGCGGTCGAGGAGGCCGCCGTGGCCCGGCAGCAGCGAGCTGGAGTCTTTCACCCCGCTTTCCCGCTTGACCATGCTCACGGTGAGGTCGCCGAGAACGGAGGTTAGTGCCGTGGCCAGCGCCACCGCCACCACCGCGGCGAGGCCGAGGTGGTCGAGGCGCGCGGGCAGCGACGTCCACAGCAACGCCGCGACGGCCACGCTGCAGGCGACGCGATTGCCGGAACTGGAGATCAGCTATAATCGCGAAGGCGATATCACGCGGCTGGTGGCGCCCGCCCTGCCGGAGTTCAGCTCCCATGAGATGATCGACTCCATCGGCCAGCAAACGGGACAGACCGCAACGCTGTTCATCTGGTCTCCGGCCGAGAACGACTTCTTCCGCCGCACGACCAATATCGTCAAACCGGACGGCAATCGCGCCGTCGGCACGCCGCTGGGCCAGGGCGCGGTCTACAATTCCATGATGGCCGGGCAGGGCTTCCGCGGTCAGGCGACGATCCTGGGCAAGGACTATTTCACTGCCTACCAGCCGGTCTTCACCCCCGATGGCGAAACCATCGGCATTCTTTATGTGGGGGTCGAGAAAGCCGCCATCATCGCCACGCGCAATCATGTGCTCATGATCACCGGTCTGCTTGCGCTCATGGCGCTCGCCATTGCCGGCGGCGTCGGGTTCTGGGTCAGCCGTCGGGCTCTGTCCCCGCTGAACACGATGACCCAGACGATTGATGAGGTCGCGCATGGCAATTACGCGCCCAATCACCAGTTCCTGGACCGCAAGGACGAGATCGGACGCATCGCCAAGGCGGTGCAGGATCTGTGCGCAAAGCTGAAAGACGCCGAAGCCCTGCGTCAGTCCGAACTCGACAAGCAGACGGGGGAAGCCGAACGCGCCGAGCGACTGGCTGAAGAAATCTCGAAATTCGAGAATGCGGCTCAGAAAGTGCTGAGCGCCGTGATCGAGGCCGCCCGCGAAGCCATGACCTGGAACTGAGCATGACCACCAGCTTCCAGTTCAAACTGCCGGACCTCGGTGAGGGCGTGCACGAAGGCCGCGTGCTCAAGTTGTTCGTGCCAGAAGGCGGGGACATCGTTGA
>CAJWWA010000379.1 GCA_913048495.1 uncultured Halieaceae bacterium | reverse complement strand
GGTCACCTCCGGCTTCATGAGCGGTATCGGCATCATCATCGTTCTGCTTCAGCTCGGCCGCCTCATCGGCGCCGAGCCGCCGGGAGATGTCCTTGGCGCGCTGCTGGTCCTGCCCGCTGCCCTGGGCGAACTGAACCTGCCGGCGCTCGTGGTCGGCGCCGTGACGTTGCTGGTGGGTTACGCCTGGCCGGCGCGACTGAGTGCCTACCTGCCCGGGGCTCTCGCTGCACTCCTGGCGGGCACCGCCGCGAGCTTTGCCTACCCCGGGGCGCCGGTACTCGGCGACATCCCCTCGGCCCTGCCTCCGCTGCAATTGCCGGGCTTCGAGCGCTCGTCCGCGCTGCCCGTGGTACAGGCCGCGTTCGTCCTCGCGGTACTCGGAGCCATCGATAGCCTGCTCACCTCTCTTGTTGCCGACAACATGACGCGCGGCAAGCACGACCCGGACCGTGAGCTCATCGGCCAGGGCATCGGCAATGGCCTGGCGGGATTGTTCGGGAGTCTCCCGGGTGCGGGCGCCACGATGCGCACGGTCGTGAATATCCGCGCCGGCGGAACCAGTCGCATCTCGGGCATGGTGCATGCGCTTGTGCTGCTGGCTATCGTCCTCGTTCTCGGCCCGCTCGCCGCAAAGATTCCGCATGCTGCGCTGGCCGGCATCCTCATCAAGGTCGGCACAGACATCATCGACTGGAGTTATCTGCGTCTCGCCCACCGCGGCCCGCGGCTGGAGCTGTTCCTCATGTTGATCGTGCTCCTGCTGACGGTGTTCGTGGACCTGATCACCGCCGTCGGTGTGGGGGTCGTCGTGGCCGCCCTGGCGTTCGTGCGCCAGGTGGCTGAACTCCAGCTGGAGCGTGTCGCCAATCATCCGCAGCGCGAGCTGCTGCCGCGGGAGCAGGCGCTTATCGAGGAGGCCGGGAACCGTGTGAACGTCTTCGACTTCGGCGGGCCGCTGAGCTTTGGCGCGGCTGCCAACCTCGGGCACGAGGTCCGCACCCATGCGCACGATGATGCGTTCGTGCTTATCCTCGACTTCTCGCGGGTCCCGTTTCTCGACGTGTCCTCGGCGAGGGCGATTGCCGATATCGCTGCCGATGCGAAGCGCGCCGGACGCCACGTTTATGTGGCGGCCATGCGCGAGGAACTGCGCAAGGTGCTCTCGGGGCTGGAGGCGGATCGTGACCTCGACCCGGAACGGGTCTACCCGGATCGCGTTGTCGCCCTCGAGGCGGCGCTGGAGCAGATCCGCCGCGTCAGCTGAGCGGCGGTCCGCTGCTGCTCAGGGCTCGTGCAGCCCCGGGCTGATGGTGCTGGCGAGGTCGCCCTTGTTGGCGAGAATCTCCTCCGGTGTCAGTCCGACCAGCTCGTGGGGGAAGACCAGCCAGGCATCGGTCTCGTGGACGTAGTAGTCCGGGGTGATGTCGGTGACGTTCTTTGCCGGCTTGTACCAGGGCGTGGCGACGCGCATGGTCTCGGGCATGTTGCGCCGCGCCCTGGCGCGGAGCTTGTCGAAGATGGCGCGGATGCTGCGGCCCGAGTCGAAGACGTCGTCCACGAGCAGTACCTGGTGTTCGGCGTTGACGTTGTCGATGATGTAATCGAGGCCGTGCACGCGCACCGTCTTGTCCTGCTTGTTGATGCCGTAGTAGGACGAGGTGCGGATGGCGATGTGGTCCGTGTGGATGCCGACATATTCCAGGTACTCCTGGATGGCGATGCCGACCGGTGCGCCGCCGCGCCAGACGCCGATGATGAAGTCCGGGCGGAAGCCGCTGTCGTGGATCTTCTGCGCGAGGCGGAAGGAATCCAGCAGGAGGTCGTTGGCGGAGATGTAGACCTTGTCGTCGGCGGCCTGTTGGCCCGCAACCTTCTCGTCGGTGACCGTATTGTCCATGGAACTGCCGTCGCCCTAGCCGAGGAAGGCGAACTTTAGCACGAAGATCGCCGCCACCACATAGACCGCCGCCGGGCACTCGCGGCCGTGGCCGGACACGAGCTTGATCGCCGCGTAGGTAATGAAACCGAGGCCGATACCGTCGGCGATGGAGTACGACAGGGGCACTGCCAGCGCCGTTACCACGGCCGGCGTGGCCTCCGTCACATTGGCCCAGTCCAGGTCCTCGAGCGCCCGTGCCATGATGCAGGCGACGAACAGCAGCGCCGCGCCGGTGGCGAAGGCCGGGATGCTCTGCGCGAGCGGTGCGATGAAGAGGCAGAGCAGGAACAGGAGCGCGGTGGTGACGGACGCGAGGCCCGTGCGCCCGCCGGCCTCGACACCGGCGGCACTCTCGATGTAGCTGGTGGTGGAGGAGGTGCCGAGCAGTGCGCCGATGGCGGTGGCGCTGGAGTCGGCGAGCAGGGCCTTGCGAAGCCGGGGCAGGTGGCCGTTTTCGTCGAGCATGCCGGCGCGGTTGGCGACCCCCACGAGCGTTCCGGCCGTATCGAAGACATCCACCAGCAGCAGCGTGAGTACCACCGTCACCATGGACAGGTCGAAGGCGCTGGCCAGGTCCAGCGACAGGAACGTGCTGAGCGACGGCGGCGCGGAGACGACGCCCTGGAACTCGGCCGCCCCGGTCGCCCAGCCCAGCACCGTGACCAGCAGCATGCCGATGACCACGGCGCCGGTGATACGGCGGGCCGACAGTGCAGCGATGACCACGAAGCCCACCAGCAGCAGCGTCGCCGGCA
>CAJWWA010000378.1 GCA_913048495.1 uncultured Halieaceae bacterium | reverse complement strand
CTGACCTTGTCGTTATTGTGCGCGATGTCGCTAGAGCGCCTGCAGCTTCGCGTACTGCAGCACCAGCCACTTGCTGCCCTCGCCGTCAAAGTTCACCTCGACGCGGGCGCTGGCGCCGCGGCCCTCGAAGTTTAGCACGACCCCCTCGCCGAAAACCTGGTGGTAGACCCGCTGGCCGAGGCTGAAGGCCGCATCCGCCATGGACGGCTGGGCCAGGGAGCCCAGGGGCCGGCTGACGCTGCTCTGCAGGCGCACCTCGTGCAGCAGCTCGCCGGGAATCTCGCGCAGGAAGCGGGACGGCGCGTTGTAGCTCTCGCTGCCGTGCAGCCGCCGCGTCTCCGCGTAGGTCAGCACCAGCCGCTCCATGGCGCGGGTGATGCCCACGTAGCAGAGCCGGCGCTCCTCCTCGAGGCGGCCGGGCTCCTCCACGGACATGCGGTGCGGGAACAGGTTCTCCTCCATGCCGGCGAGGAACACCAGGGGAAACTCCAGCCCCTTGGCCGAGTGCAGGGTCATGAGCTGCACGCTATCCTCGTGCGCCTCGGCCTGGTTGTCGCCGGCGTCGAGGGCGGCGTTGTCGAGGAACTGCTGTAGCGGCGACAGCTCCTCGCCCACGGGCACGAACTGCCGCGCGGCGGTGACCAGCTCATCGAGGTTCTCCACCCGCGCCTGGCCGCGCTCACCCTTTTCCCGGCGGTGCAGGTCGATGAGCCCCGCGCCCTGGATGACCGCCTCCGTGAGCTCCTCGAGGCTCATGCTGTCCGTGCCGCCGTCGAGCTCGTCGATGAGCACGCGGAAGCCCTCGAGGGCGGAGAGCGCCCGCGAGGCGAGCAGTTTCTCATCGGCGGCGACGCCCATGGCCTGCCACAGGGAGACGCCGCGCTCGCGGGCGATTTCCCGCAGCCTGTCGATGGTCTTGCCGCCGATGCCCCGCGGCGGCGTGTTGATGACGCGCTCCATGGCCGCATCGTCGCCGCGGTTCACCAGCAGGCGCAGGTAGGCCAGCGCGTTGCGGATCTCCATGCGCTCGTAGAAGCGCTGGCCGCCGTAGATGCGGTAGGGCACGCCGGCGCGGATCAGGGCCTCCTCCAGCACCCGGGACTGGGCGTTGGAGCGGTAGAGGATGGCCACGGAGCGCCGCGGGTTGCCCTCGCGGAGCCACTCCTCGAGCCGGTCGACGATGAAGCGCGCCTCGTCGTGCTCGTTGAAGCCGGCGTAGAGCTGGATCGGTTCACCGCTGTCCCCGGCGGTCCAGAGCTCCTTGCCGAGGCGGCCGGCGTTGTGGGCGATGACCCCGTTGGCGGCGCGCAGGATGGTCTGCGTCGAGCGGTAGTTCTGCTCCAGGCGCACCGTCTGCACGCGCTCGAAGTCGTCGCTGAAGCGCTGGATGTTCTCGATGCGGGCGCCGCGCCAGCCGTAGATCGACTGGTCGTCGTCGCCCACGGCCACCACCGGCACCCGGCCGCCGGCGAGCACCCTGAGCCAGGCGTACTGGATGGTGTTGGTGTCCTGGAACTCGTCGACGAGGATCTGCCGGAAGCGGCCCTGGTAGTGCGCCAGCACGTCCGGCTTCTTCAGCCAGAGCTCGTGCGCGCGTAGGAGCAGCTCGGCGAAGTCCACCAGGCCGCCGCGCTCGCAGGCGACCTCGTAGGCCCGGTAGATGCGCAGCATGGTCTGCGCGAACAGGTCACCGGGGGGCGCTTCGATGTGGGCGGCGCGGAGCCCCTCGTCCTTCTGGCCGTTGATGTACCACTGGGCCTGCCGCGGCGGCCAGCGCGCCTCGTCCAGCTCGAGCTCGCGGCAGACGCGCTTGACCAGGCGCAGCTGGTCGTCGCTGTCGAGGATCTGGAAATTCTGCGGCAGCCCCGCGTCCTGCCAGTGCATTTTCAGCAGCCGGTGGGCGAGGCCGTGAAAGGTGCCCACCCACATCCCGTGCACCGGCAGCTGCAGCATGTGCTCGATGCGACTGCGCATTTCCCGCGCGGCCTTGTTGGTGAAGGTCACGGCGAGGATGGCGTGCGGCGACAGCCCCCCGGCGCGGATGAGCCAGGCGATGCGGTGCACCAGCACCCGCGTCTTGCCGGAGCCCGCCCCCGCGAGCACCAGCAGGTTGGGGTTCTCGGCGGCAACGGCCTCGCGCTGGGCGTCGTTCAGGGGGGAGAGGATGTCGCTTACGTCCATCGCGGCATTCTATCCGCTTTGCCCGCAGCGCTCACGGCCGGCGGCCGGGGCAGGCGGGCAATGCTGGCGCCGCCGGGGGCCACTGGGTACCATCGATACGCGAACAGTGGCCCGTGGAGGGTCCGATGGCAGACAGAGATGACGACGCGACGCCCTTCGATGAAGACGGCTGGGTAGACCGGGACGACGGCAAGGCGCAGAAGGTGGTCGACCGGGACGGACCGTCCCGGCGGCGGCCCGCGCCCCAGGCCGGTGACGACCCGGAGGCCGGGGACAGCGACGCCCTGGTCGATCGCGACGAGGACGATCCCGAGCCCGGCTCCTGGCTCGAACCCGAGCCGGCGGAGACTGCGACGCCCGGGCAGACGCGTCGGGAAACACCCTCGCGCTGGCAGTCCGCGGAGGACTGGGAGGGCGCGGCCGCCGACTGGGACAGCGAGGAAGACTGGGAGCAGGACAGCTGGGAGGAGGCGGACGGCGACGAGAACGGGGACGAGAGCGACAGCCCCGCCGAGCCTGCACCGCCGC
>CAJWWA010000377.1 GCA_913048495.1 uncultured Halieaceae bacterium | reverse complement strand
GGGTGATCGCCTGAAGGAACGCGCCGGCATCCCCGGCGCGCGCCGCCAGCGCGTCGATGAACGCCTCGTCCATGATCGTCTCCTGGGTCACGTCCAGGCCCACGACAGTGGTGGGGATACCGGCGCCGAGCACGCGATCGGCGGCCAGCGGGTCGCCGCCGAAGTTGGCCTCGGTCACCGGCGAGACGTTGCCGCGGTGGCCGTGGAAGCCGAACACGCCGCCCATGATCACCAACTCGCTGAGGAACTCCGGCAGTGCGGGTTCCAGGATCAGCGCGTCGGCCAGGTTGGTGAGCCGGCCCACGGCGACGACGGACAGCTGCCCGGGGTGCCGGCGGGCGAGGTCGACGATGGCCTCTGCGGCGGGCAGGGCCTCGGCCCGGCGGCCGGGTTCGGGCAGCGGGATGTCGCCGAGCCCGTTGCGGCCGTGGACGAAGTCCGGGTACCCCTCGCCGAGGGCCTCGCCCAGCGGCCCTGCAGCGCCGCGGAAGACCGGCGCGTCGATGCCGAAACGCTCCGCCACCACCAGCGCATTGCGGGTCACGGCGTCGAGGCTGGCGTTGCCGGCCACGGTCGTGATCGCCGCCAGCTCTGCCCCGGGCGCCCCGTGCAGGAACAGCAGCGCCATGGCATCGTCGATGCCGATATCCGTGTCGAAGATGACCCGCTTCACGGGCTTACTTCAGCTTGCGGTACTTGACCCGGTGCGGCTGCTCCGCAGCCGCGCCGAGGCGCGCCTTGCGGTCTTCCTCGTACTCGGTGAAGTTGCCCTCGTGGAAGACCACGCTGCCGTCGTCCTCGTAGGCGAGGATGTGCGTGGCGACGCGGTCGAGGAACCAGCGGTCGTGGGAGATCACCAGCGCCGCGCCGGGGAAGGCCAGCAGCGCCTCCTCCAGTGCCCGCAGCGTCTCCACGTCAAGGTCGTTGGTGGGCTCGTCGAGCAGCAGCACGTTGGCCCCCTGCTTGAGCAGCTTGGCCAGGTGCAGGCGGTTGCGCTCACCACCGGAGAGGTCCTTGACGAACTTCTGCTGGTCCGAGCCCTTGAAGTTGAAGCGGCCCACGTAGGAGCGCGAGTTCACCTCGTAGCTGCCGATGCGGATGACGTCCTGGCCGTCGGAAACCTCTTCCCAGACCGTCTTGCTGCCGTCGAGGTCATCGCGGGACTGGTCCACGTAGGCCAGCTCGACGGTCTCGCCCAGCTCGACACTGCCGCCGTCGGGCTGCTCGGCCCCGGTGAGGATACGGAACAGCGTCGACTTGCCCATGCCGTTGGCGCCGATGATGCCGACGATGCTGCCCTTGGGCACGGAGAAGGTCACGTCGTCGAAGAGCAGCCGGTCGCCGAAGGCCTTTTTCAGGTTCTTCACCTCGATGACCTTGTCGCCCAGGCGCGGGCCCGGCGGAATGTAGATCTCGTTGGTCTCGTTGCGGCTCTGGAACTCCTGGCTCTGCAGTTCCTCGAAGCGCTGCAGGCGGGCCTTGTTCTTGGCCTGGCGGCCCTTCGGGTTCGCGCGTACCCACTCGAGCTCGGCCTTGATCGCCTTCTGGTGCGACTGCTCCTGGCGCTGTTCCTGCTCCAGGCGCTTTTCCTTGGTCTCCAGCCATGCCGAGTAGTTGCCCTCGTAGGGGATGCCGCGGCCGCGGTCCAGCTCGAGGATCCAGCCGGCGGCGTTATCGAGGAAATAGCGGTCGTGGGTGATGGCCACCACGGTGCCCGGGAAGTCGTGCAGGAAGCGCTCGAGCCAGGCGACGCTCTCGGCGTCGAGGTGGTTGGTGGGCTCGTCGAGCAGCAGCATGTCGGGCCCGGACAGGAGCAGCCGGCACAGCGCCACCCGGCGCCGCTCGCCGCCGGAGAGGGTCTCGACGTCCGCGTCCCAGGGCGGCAGGCGCAGGGCGTCGGCGGCGATCTCGAGCTTCGTATCGAGGTTGTGCGCGTCGGTGGCCTGGATGATGTCCTCGAGGCGCGCCTGCTCTTTCGCCAGCGCGTCGAAGTCCGCGTCGGGTTCGGCGTAGGCGGCGTACACTTTCTCGAGCTCCGCCAGCGCGTCGATAGCGTCCTGCAGCCCTTCCTCGACGTTGCCGCGCACGTCTTTCTCCGGGTTCAGCTGCGGCTCCTGCGGCAGGTAGCCGATCTTGATGCCGGGCTGCGGCCGCGCCTCGCCGAGGATGTCGGTGTCGATGCCGGCCATGATTCTCAGCAGCGTGGATTTACCGGCACCGTTCAGGCCGAGGACGCCGATCTTGGCGCCGGGGAAGAACGACAGGGAGATGTTCTTGAGGATCTCACGCTTCGGCGGAACGACCTTGCTCAGCCGGTGCATGGTGTAGACGTATTGAGCCATGGAAACAGATGCCCGTGACAGTGGTGATGGATGCCGCCCCGAAGCCGCCAGGGCCGGGAAGAAAAGGGTGGCATGTAAAGGGCGCAAAGCTACCCGAATGCACCGGTCAGGGCAAACCGCGACAGTGCGCCGTCGCGGCTGCGGAAGCGGCGGCTGTTCATCTTGTGCATGACTATCGCTCATACCCGCAACCGGTCGGATGAGGTAGAATCCGCGCCTCTCTTTTATACCGCCAGCTGATCTCAGAGGACTGCCATGTTCAGCCGTGATTTGACCCTCGCCCGTTTCGACGCCGATCTCTTCGCTGCCATGGAGCAGGAAGCCAAGCGTCAGGAAGACCACATCGAGCTGATCGCCTCGGAGAACTA
>CAJWWA010000376.1 GCA_913048495.1 uncultured Halieaceae bacterium | reverse complement strand
ATCCAGGCCAGTTGCGCCCCGAAGCCCGCCAACAAATCCACCGGTTGACCCGCCAGCATCCGGGCCGGAAAGTCGATCAAATAAGGGAAGGGCGTCCACTGGGCCAGGGCCCGCACCGCCGGCGGAAAGGCCGTGAGCGGTGCCAGCAGACCGGACAGGAACAGGAAGGGAATGAACTGGAGCCGCTCCAGGGCACTGGCCTTCTCACTCCAGAAGCAGAGGGCCGCAATCAGGCTCTGAAACAAAAAGGCGATGGCGAAGGCCATCCAGGTGGCCAGCCAGGCCAGCAGGAAGCCCCCCAACGACGGCAACCAGAAGGCCTGGGGCCGCACGGCAAAAAACACCGCTGCGATCAGGGCCGCGAAGGGCAGACGGGTGAGCTGCTCGCCGAGGTGGGCCGCCACTTCCGGGTCCGGGAACGCCGCGTAGGCGCGGGTCAGGTAGTCCAGGGCCTGCTCGTACTCGCCCTGGTGGTATAGCACCCAGCCCATGCTGTCGAGGATGGCCGGCTCGCCGGGCTCCAGCGCCAGGGCGCGGGCGATCAGTGCGCGGGCTTCATCGTAGCGGTTGGTGCGGTTGGCCAGGGTGTAGCCCAGGGCGTTGAGCGCCGTCGCGTTGTCCGGCTCCCGCTCGAGGATGGCGCGCAGGTCCCGCTCCGCCGAGGCGATGTCGCCGCGGCGCTCGTAGGCCACGGAGCGGCTGTAGAGCAGGGATGTCGAACCCGGGTGCGCGTCCAGGCCCTCGCCGAGGACCTCGAGCACCGTCTCCGTTCGCCCGGCGGCATTGAGCAGGTTGGCCTGCAGCGCGTAGAGCTGCTCGCTGCGCGGCGGGTAGCTCTGGCGCAGCGTGGCGAAGTGCCCGAGGAAACGCGGCAGCTCGTCGGCGCGCAACAGCAGCTCGCCGATGCGCGCGTTGGCGGCGACGAATTCGGGACCGTCACCCACCTGCATGTAGTGCTGGATCGCCGTGGCCAGGTCACCCTCTTGCTCCGCCATGCGGCCGAGGGCGAAGTAGACGTCGTCCGGCCGCTGGCCCAGGGCCAGCACCTGGCGCAGGTAGGCCTTGGCTGCGACGCGGTCCTCGAGCTCCTCGTTGATCAGGGCGAGGGAATAGAGGATGTCACCGTCCCGCGGGTTGTTCACCGACAGGATCTCGAACTGTTCCCGCGCTGCGGTCATGTCGTCCCGGGCCAGCAGCCGCGCGTACTGCAGGCGCAGGCGGTCGTTGTCCGGCTCGGCGTCGAGGACCGCCTCGATGCGCGCCAGCGGCTTGCGTTCGCCCGCGTCCATGCGCAGCCGCGCCTCGAGGAGCAGCGCCTGGTGCTGCTGCGGGTCGAGGTCGAAGACCTCGTCCAGCCGCGCGCGCGCCCGGGCCGGGTCGCCGCGCTCGGCGGCGATCAGCGCCGCGGTGAGGTGCAGCGGTACGCTGTCCGCCAGCTCCGGCAGCAGCGCGTTGACGGCCTCATCCAGCGCGGCCTGCTCGGCGGGCGGCAGCTCGTCGAAGCGGTTGAGCAGGGCCGGGAAGCGGGCATCGCCCTCCAGCCGCGCGACGGCGGCGAGCTGCGGCAGCGCCTCCGGCGTGCGGCCCTGGCGGATCAGGAGCGTGGCCAGCGTGTCCCGCGCCTCGCTCGAGCCGGGCTCGAGTTCCGCCCAGAGCGTGGCCGCCTCGAGGGCTGCGTCCTCGCGCTGCAGGTACTGCGCGAGGCGCGTGGCGTGGGCGCTTATCGCCGGGTCGCGCAGCAGGGGGGCCTGCTCGAGGTAGATCTTCAGGGCGCGCGGGTACTCCCGCTCCCGCAGCGCGAACTCGGCCGCGAGCAGGGGGTAGACGCTGGCGTCCGGGATCGGCCGCTCGGGCACCGGCGGCGCCGGCGCGTCCGCCTGGGGCGCGTCCGCGACCGCCGCGGTGTCCTCCGCGGGCGCTTCCGGGCGGGTGGCCACGGTGCTGGAGCAGCCTCCGAGCAGCGACAGCAGGAGGGCGAGGGCGGTCAGGCGCATCGGCATGAATATAGAGCAAGATCAATGTTTGGGGCGCCGCAATGATGACACACTCCCCCCCTGAAACCCACAGAGGGCCTGCCACGCTGCGCTGCCGGCGCCGACTTGGTAGAATGTGGGCATGCGGCGCCCCCGGCTGGGGCACCGGTCGGTGCGGAAGGACAGGGAAAGCGGGTTCATGAACCTCATCGCTCTGGGAATCAACCACAACTCGGCGTCCGTCGAAGTGCGCGAGCGCGTGGCGTTCGCGCCGGAACAGGTCGGCGACGCCCTTGGCGAGCTGTGCGCTGCGCTGGAGCTCGAGGAAGCGGTCATCCTCTCTACCTGCAACCGCACCGAGCTCTACGCGATGGTGCCGGCGGGCGACTGCCCGGTGATGAAGGCCGGCGCCGTGGTCGACTGGCTGGCCGGCTACCACCACCTCCAGCCCGAGGACCTGCGCGAGGCGGCGTACCACCACGTGGCCGAGCGCGCCCTGCAGCACGCGGTAGAATACTCCGCCGAGCGTAAGCAATTCGGCCAGCAGATCGGCAAATTCCAGGGCGTGTCCTTCAAACTGGCGGAGATGGCAACCGAGCTGAAGGCAGCAAACCTTCTGACCTGGGAAGCAGGCTGGAAATTCGATCAGGGCAGCGTCACCGAAAGCGACATGTCCATGGCGAAACTGAAGGCGACTGAAATGCTGGCCATGGTCGCGGATGAGGCGATCCAGATTCAC
>CAJWWA010000375.1 GCA_913048495.1 uncultured Halieaceae bacterium | reverse complement strand
GGGCCGTCGCCAGCCGTCGATATTGCGTTGCCGGCCGCGGCCCACGGCGAGCTGGTCCCTGCCGACATCGCGGGTCACGGTCGAGCCGGCGGCGACGAAGCCGCCGTCGTCGACGCCCAGCGGCGCGACCAGGGTGCTGTTGGAACCGATGAAGACACCGTCGCCGAGGGTCGTGTGGTGCTTGTCGACGCCGTCGTAGTTGCAGGTGATGGTTCCCGCGCCGACGTTCACGCCCGCGCCGAGCGTCGCATCGCCCACGTAGCTCAGGTGGTTGACCTTGCTGCCCGTGCCGATCGTCGCCTTCTTGGTCTCGACGAAGTTGCCCACCCGGGCGCGGTCCGCGAGCACCGTCCCCGGGCGCAGGCGCGCGTAGGGGCCGACGCTGCAGCCGGCGCCGACGCTGGCCCCGTCCAGGTGGCTGAAGGGATGCACCTCGCTGCCCTTGCCCACCGCGGTATCGCGGAGCACGCAGTGGGCCCCCACGCGCGCACCGTTGCCGAGGGTCACGGCGCCCTCGACCACGACACCCACGTCGATGAACACGTCTTCACCGCACTGGAGGCTGCCGCGCACATCGAGCCGTGCGGGGTCGGCGAGGGTTACACCGTCCCGCAGCAGCGCCTCGGCGGCCCGGCGCTGGAACTCGCGCTCGGCGCTCGCGAGCTGGAGCCGGTCGTTGATCCCGAGCACCGCGCCGGGGTCGTCGGTGCAGACCGTGTCTACGCGGTGGCCATTGGCCATGGCCAGGGGCAGCACGTCCGGCAGGTAGTACTCGCCCTGGGCGTTGTCGTTGCCGACGGCGTGCAGGTACTGCCGCAGCAGCGCGCCCTCGATGGCGAGAACCCCGGTGTTGATCTCGTCGATGGCGCGCTGTGCGTCGGTCGCGTCGCGTTCCTCGACCACGCCGGTGAACGCACCGGCGGCGTCCCGGCAGATCCGGCCGTAGCCGGCAGGGTCGGGCAGCCGCGCCGTGAGCAGGGCATTGCCCGCCGCGACCAGCTCGCGCACGGGCGCATCCGGCAGCAGCGGCACATCGCCGTAGAGCACCAGCACCCGGGCGTCGTCCTCCTGCACCTGCGGCAGGGCCTGCAGCACCGCGTGCCCGGTGCCGAGCTGTTCGCGCTGCTCCACCCAGGTGAGGTCGTCGGCGGCCAGGGCCTCGCGTACGGCGTCACCACCGTGGCCGACGACCACGCAGATACGCACGGGCTCGAGGCGGCGGGCGAGGTCGAGGACATGGGCGAGCATGGGGCGGCCGGCGACGGGGTGCAGCACCTTGGGCCGGGACGAGCGCATGCGCTTGCCCTGGCCGGCGGCGAGAATGACGACAGTGAGGCTCATGGCGATACCCTGTTTCCCGGCTCGCGCCCGGGCCGCATCGATGGGCCTTCATCTTAGCGGTACCGGTCGCCAATACAACGCCGCGGCGGCCGGGCAATGCGCCGGACCGTGCGCTGAATCACAGAGTCGTCAGGACTTGATGACGAGCAGCAGGCGGTGGGTCACCTTCTCTGCCCGGTCGGCAACGCTGCCGACCCAGTCGAGGACCTGGTAGAGGAACATCACGTCCACCGGCGACAGCGCCCGCTCGACCTGGAACAGCTGCGCCCTGAGCTCCACCTGCTTGCGGTCCGAGGCGCGCTCGAGCCGCTCGACGTCCACGATCAGGCGTTCGACCTCCGCGGCCTGGCGCTCGCCGAAGCCACTCTGGTACAGCACCTGGGTTGCCTCGACGGCGGCGAGCGCACCGGCCGTCGCGTCCACCGAGAGCGCGAGGTAATCGTTGACGCCGTCGGTCAGCGCGGGGGGAAAGGCGAGCTGGCGGCCGAGCATGAGGCCGGCGATATCCTTGGCGCGGTTGGCGATCTTGTCCTGGGCGGAGAGCAGGTCCAGGAGGTCTGAGCGGGCTACGGGCATCCACAGGCTCTTCGGCATGTCGCCGCGGAGCTGCTGCTTGAGATGATCGGCATCGCTTTCGCGGTCGGCGACCCGCTGCTGGGCCTGCAGGGCGCCGTCCCAGGCGCCGTCCTGGGCCAGGGCGATGAAGTCGCCGAGCGCTTCCACCGCCTGCAGGACCACGCCCATGTGCTCCTGCAGGGCGAGCATCGGCGAGCGCAGCACCGACTCTCCAACGAGGTTGGGTAACACGTGCGTTCTCCCGCGGCGCGAACCGCTGTCATAAAACCGTCACGCCAGTGTAACAGTAATCGTGCGCGGGTAATGCCGCCGACCGATGAGCGGGCCGGGGAAGCGACGGAAAGCGCGTCGGGTAGAGCGCTGAAAGTGCCGCCCGGTCGGGGCGGCGGGGGTGAGCTCAGCCGCGACCGGCGCGGTTGCGCATCTTGCGCAGCGTCGCGAGCTGGGCGGCGGCCTCGGCGAGCTGCGCGGAGGCGCGGCCGTAATCGAAGTCGCCGGATTGGTTGGCGAGCGCCTGCTCCGCCTCGCGGCGGGCCTCTTCGGCGGCGGCCCCAAGCTTCTCGAGCAGGATGGTCTCGACCAGCGCCGCATCCTCAAGCACGGAATGCTCTTCCAGAAGGTCAGCCGCGACGGCACCGCCACGCGCCTCGTAGTCTTCGCGCACGAAAGCCCCAATATCATCTTTGACTTGCACCCCGCGGGATTTGAGCGCCTGACGGACCGTGTAGGCCTGCAGATAGCCGCCGTCTTTTGTGAGCGCCTCGAAGACCTCGCGCTGCGCCTTCTGGCTCGGGTGCTCGGCGAAGGC
>CAJWWA010000374.1 GCA_913048495.1 uncultured Halieaceae bacterium | reverse complement strand
CTCGGGCTGCTCACCGCCTTCGTCGCCGACAACCAGCTGCGGCGCTTTATGCAGCACAACGAGGCGCGGGTCGCCGCGGGCCAGCCCAAGGTTCCCCTGCTGGACAGCGGCCTGTGGCGCTGGTCGCGGCCCCCGAACTACTTCGGCGAGCAGCGCTTCGGCAGCGGCGGCAGCAACCTCGCCCAGGCGCGGCGCTGGCGCGACGGCGGGCGCGCGCCCCGCGGCCGCGGGCGCCGGGGGATGCTGCTCTCCGCGCTGCGCTCGCACGCCTTCAACACGCTGCTCGCCGAGCGGGTCCGCGCCGGGGACTGGGAAACCGTCGCTCCCGGCGACGTCTGCCAGCTCGCCGGCAGCCGCAGCCTGTTCGCGCACGACGGCAGCGATGACCTCGCGGCGCGGGCCGCCGCGGGCGACCTGCACCTGGCGCTGCCGCTGCCGGGGCGGGGCGAGCGGCTGGAGGATGCCGCGGCCCGCGCCCGGCAGGCCGCGGCCTGGGCAGCTCTCGGCGCCGATATCGCCCACCTGGAGCGGGCCGGGGTCGAGCTCGCGTACCGCGCGGCGCGGGTCATCCCGGGTGACTTTGCCTGGGAGTTTTGTGAAGATGGTTCGCTGTCCCTGGCCTTCACCCTGGCCACGGGCAGCTTCGCCACGGCAGTGGTCGCCGAACTGGTGGATTATTCTCAGAAGGAGCAAGCGGGGCCGTGAACAGTCCGGATCTGGCCGGTATCGGCATGACGTCGCAGCGCACCCGTGAGCGGCTCATCGAGCGGCTCCGGGAACAGGGCATCGATGATTTCGCGGTGCTCGAGGTCATGCGCTCCACGCCCCGGCACCTGTTCCTCGACGAGGCCATGGCGCACCGCGCCTACGAGGACACGGCCCTGCCCATCGGCTACCAGCAGACCCTGTCCCAGCCTTACGTGGTCGCGCGAATGACGGCCCTGCTTCTCGCCGGCGGCAGCCTCGACCGGGTGCTCGAGATCGGCAGCGGCTCCGGCTACCAGACCGCTATCCTGGCCCAGCTCGTGGGCCAGGTGTACGCCGTGGAGCGCATCAAGCCCCTGCTCGAGGCCTCGCGCAAGCGGTTGCGCCGGCTCAAGCTGCGCAACGTGCGCTTCCGCCACGGCGACGGCATGCTCGGCTGGCCGGAGGAAGCGCCCTTCGACGGCATCCTCTGCGCCGCCGCGCCGGAGCAGGTACCCGAGGCGCTGCTCGCGCAGCTCGCCCCCGGCGGCCGGCTGGTGCTGCCCGTGGGCGGCGGCATGCAGTACCTCAAGGTCATCACCCGGGAGGACGAGGATTTCCACAGCGAGACCTACGACGCCGTGCGTTTCGTGCCCCTGCGCCCCGGGGTGCAGCGGTGAGTGATGCGCCCGCCGACGGCGAGACCTCGCCGCGACCCGCCGCCGGTGGCCTGGGGGGCATCTTCATCCGCGGTCTGCTCATGGGCGCCGCCGACGTCGTACCGGGCGTGTCCGGTGGCACCATCGCCTTTATCACCGGCATCTACGACCGGCTCCTCGGCGCCCTGAGCGCCTTCGGCCTGCCCGCGCTTCGGCTGCTCCTGGCGGGGCGCTGGGGTGAAGCCTTCCGCCACGTCGACGGCGCCTTCCTGCTCGTGCTGCTCGCCGGCATCGCCACCAGCGTCGCCACCCTGGCCCACCTCATCGGCTGGCTCCTCGAGGCGCACCCGGTGCTGCTGTGGGCGTTCTTTTTCGGCCTCATCGCCGGCTCGGCGCTGTGGCTGTTGCGCCGGGTACCCCACTGGAACGGCGCGATCGCCCTGGCCCTGGCGGGCGGGCTGATCGCGGCCGCGGTCATCTCCCTGTCGCCGGCCGTGCGCCTGGACGGCGGGGCCGCGGGGCTGTTCTTCGCCGGCTTCCTGGCCATCTGCGCCATGATCCTGCCGGGGGTGTCCGGCAGCTTCATCCTGGTGCTGCTCGGCATGTACGACCGGGTTCTCGCGGCCGTCGAGAGCTTCGACGCGGTCGCACTGGGGCTCTTCGCCGCCGGTGCGGCCTGCGGCCTACTCACCTTCTCGCGCTTCCTGCACTGGCTGCTGCACCGCTTCCACGGGCCCTGTATGGGCCTGCTGACCGGGTTTCTCGCCGGTTCGCTGCTCGCCGTCTGGCCCTGGAAGCTCGCCGCGGAGGGAGGGCAGGCGCTGCCGGTACTGCCGGGGGCCTGGGCGGCGGCGCAGGGCGCCGCGCCGCAGCTGCTGCCGTCGTTCCTGCTGATGGCCGCGGGCGCCGCCCTGGTCTGGCAGCTGGAGCGGCGCTGGGGCGACCCGGGTACCTGAATCATGGGCCCGGGCCGCGGAAGTGCTGCGGTGGCGGTGGTGCTCTGGCTCCTGCTGGGCCTCGCCGCCTGCGGCGGCAATCCCCCGGCACCGATCGAGGATCGCGGGGCCGCCGGCAGCGTCGACCGCAGCGGCCGCTACACCGTGGCCCGCGGCGACACGCTGTACAGCATCGCCTTCCGCTTCGGCCTAGACTACCGGCGTCTCGCCGCCGGCAACGGGATCGCGCCGCCGTACACGATCTACCCGGGCCAGGAACTGGACCTGAAGGCCCGGGCGGCACCGGCGTCGCCCGCGGTGGCCGCCGCGCCCGCGCGACCGGCACAGGAACCGCCGCGCGCTGCGCCGGCGAAGCGGCCCCGGCCGAATTGCGATCCGCGACGACGTCCTTTCGAACCGTTCAGCTTGTATCCGGTGTGTCCGGCCTTGCGGGCGGCGC
>CAJWWA010000373.1 GCA_913048495.1 uncultured Halieaceae bacterium | reverse complement strand
GGTTCAGGCTTTTTTGCCGGTCGGCCGACCTCGCCGGCGGCAGCCTGCGGGACACTGTCCCCGGTCGCGGGGAGCGACGGGGCCGGACGGAACGCGAGCATGCGCAGCAGCACCATGTCGAAACCCGCGCGCGGGTCCGCCGCGAGCGGCAGGTCGCGGCGCCCGTTCAGGGCGATCTGGTAGCAGAGCTGCACGTCCTCCGCGGTGAACCGCGCCGCCAGCTCGCGCAGGCGATCCACGTCCCCCATCTCCGGGTCCAGCGCCTCGGGCACGGCCTGCGCCAGGGCGAGGCGGTGCAGTACCGCGAGCAGCGTCTCCAGGGCGGCGGCGAAGTCGAGGGCCTGTGCCTCCATCGCCGCGGCCACGGCGAGAAGACCGGGCGCGTCGTCGGCGGCGAGCGCATCGAGCAGCTGGAAGACGTGGTCCCGGTCCACGGTGCCGAGCATGTCGCGCACCTCGGCCTCGACGAGGCGGCCGCCGCCGAAGGCGATCGCCTGGTCGGTGAGGCTCAGCGCATCGCGCATGCTCCCGGCAGCGGCGTGGCCGAGCAGCCACAGTGCCGGCTCCTCGAAAGCGACCCCCTCGGCGCCGAGGATGTGCCGCAGGTGCCCGACCACCTGCCCCGCCGGCATGTTCTTCAGGTTGAACTGCAGGCAGCGGGACAGCACCGTCGCCGGCAGCTTCTGCGGGTCCGTGGTGGCCAGCAGGAACTTCACGTGCGGCGGCGGCTCCTCGAGGGTCTTCAGCAGCGCGTTGAAGCTGTGCTGCGAGAGCATGTGCACCTCGTCGATGAGGTACACCTTGTAGCGGCTGCGGGTCGGCGCGTACTGCACGTTCTCGAGCAGCTCGCGGGTGTCGTCCACGCGGGTGCGGGAGGCGGCATCCACCTCGAGCAGATCGACGCTGCGGCCTTCGGCGATCTCCAGGCAGGCGCTGCATTCACCGCAGGGTCGGGAGCTGACCCCCTGCTCGCAGTTCAGGCACTTGGCGAGAATCCGCGCGACGGTGGTCTTGCCGACGCCGCGGGTGCCGGTAAACAGGTAGGCGTGGTGCAGCTGGTCCCGGTCCAGGGCGTTGGCGAGGGCGCGGAGCACGTGCTCCTGGCCCACCATCTCGTCGAAGCTGGCCGGGCGCCATTTGCGGGCGAGGACCTGGTAAGACATGCCGGCGCGGGACGCTCCTCCGTGGTCAAGGGGCCAAGCATACCCCAGCGGGGACGACGGCAGAACCGGACCGGCGCGGGGTTGGCAGGGAAGCCAATGGAGGCGGCCCGGACAGCCACACCCCGGCACCCGAATCAGCAGCTACCGTTGCTCCCTTCCGGGCCTGGCGGGGTTCACTGCCTATCGTTGCGGGGGGACCGCCCGGACCACCACGACCCCTTGGCGGGGGCCGCCATTGTCGCGGAAAGCGGTCGCCGCCGCAAACGATTCCCCCGCGCCCCGCACCGCCACTGCCCCCAACGGATGGCCCGCGGCAGGCTGTGCTAACCTCTCGCAAGCGGGCGCCCGCACGGCGGGCGCCCTCGACTTCAGCAGACCACAGCGAGACACCCGTGACTGGAACGCGCCCGACAACTGCGACGGGGCCGGCGGCGTCCCCGACCGTCCGTGGCCCCCGCGCCACCCACGCAGCCCTGCCCTTCGCCGGCCTTATCGCCTGCCTCCTCGCCTGTCTCCTCGCCGCCGCCCCGGTTTCCGCGCAGGAGGCCGCCGCCGTCGACCGCGGCAGCCTCGGCACACTCGAGACCGCGGTCCGCGAGGACACGGGCCTGACCGACGAGGAGCGCGCGCCGCTGCTGCTGGACCTGCAGCAGGCAACCCAGGACCTCAACCAGGCCGAGAGCTACCGCCAGGAGGCGGAGAGCTACCGCCAGGCGATGGAGAACAGCGCGAGCGAGGTGGAGAACTACAACGAGCTCGTCCGCGAGATGGAGGATTCGGCCCCGACCGTGGAGGAGCGACTCGGCCGGGACCCGGACCTCGAGGAGATCGAGGCCGAGCTGGACGTGGTAGAGGCCCGGCGGCAGAGCCTTGCCGACCAGCGCAGCGCGGCCCTCGGCGCCCTCGCCGAACGTGTGCTTGTACATAATCTCGTGGGGCGGCAAGCGGACGCTCACTTTTGCAGGATCCAGGTCGAAGCCGTTGAGCAGCTGCACGGGATCCTTGATCGGCTGGTCGATGATGATCATGTTGACTTCAAAGTGACGGCGGTACAGCGGGCCCGCCAGCAGCTCGTAATCTCCGCGGTCGTATTTTCCGGGTTGGAGGTGGAACGGAAAGTAGTGCGAGAAAAAGAGGAACCGAATGGAGCTCTTCATCTTGTGCGCCGGCCACTCGGTGCCGACGGTGCCCGTGAGCCACCCAGCCTCGTAGAGCGACTCGATCAGCTCGGGATTGAGGAGCGTGTCGCCTTCGGCCGCATCGAGCCATGGCTGTAGGTCAGAATCGTCAAAGGCCATAGCTCTCGCGGCCGCGGGCGGGCCGCCGAGCAAATACGCGCTGATGTTGTCGAGCGAGTAGGGCATGCCCTGGGGGTGGAGGTTGACAGTCTCGGTCTCTCTCAAGTACTCGAAAATGTAGTCCTCTTCTGGACCAGTGCAGTCTCGGTATTCGACGCCGTACGGCGGTCGCCCCCAGGGCTTGGCCGAGGGAGCCCAGTCCATCACCGCGTTGGCGAATTCGCGAACTGCCTCGGGAGAACCGAAAATGTCGACGTCGCCGGGAATCCAGTCGGCGTTTGTGGCCT
>CAJWWA010000372.1 GCA_913048495.1 uncultured Halieaceae bacterium | reverse complement strand
GGCCGTGCAGAACGGCATGTCGCGGCAGAGGATCGCCACGACCGTCGCGCTGCTCTCCCAGCCGTGGCGGTCCAGCTGCGGGTTGAAAATGCGCACCCGCGGGCCCTCGTCCGCCTCGAAGCGGCGCATGAAGCGCAGGAGCCCGTAGAGGCAACCGTAGAGGTTCTCGGGGGAGCGCCCGCGCAGGTCTTCAGCGGGGAAGCGGCGGTAGAAGGCGGACGCGAGGTTGTGGAGGGAGTCGCGCTTGTCCGCCTCGGCCCGGCGGTCGATGCGGTCGGCGAGCTCTGCGAGCAGGGTCGCCTTCAGGTTCTCCCAGTTCATAATCCTTATCCGTGCCAGGGCCGCCGCGGCGGAGGCCGCGACGCACCGTTTGAGGCGTCCAGTCTACCGAATTCACCGGGCCCTTGCCGACAGCGGCGAGCGGAACTTTTGCGGCCCGGGCCAGTCCCATCGCCGGCCGCGCCGTACCGGGCACCCCGTTTTGAGTGCTCGAGCCGCTGCGCTAGACTGCGCGCCTCCCAACCCAGACCCCGATAGAGAGGAGTGACCGTGGCGAAGGCGGAAATCCATGCCCTCAAGGAGTGGCTCGCGACCCAGGTCATCGGCCAGGAACACCTCGTGGAGCGGCTGCTCATCGCGCTGCTCGCCGACGGGCACCTGCTCGTGGAGGGCGCCCCGGGCCTGGCCAAGACCCGCGCCATCAAGAGCCTGGGTGACGGGCTTGAGGGCTCCTTCCACCGCATCCAGTTCACGCCGGACCTGCTGCCCGGCGATGTCACCGGTACGGAGATCTTCCGGCCCCAGGAAGGCGGCTTCCACTTCCAGCAGGGCCCGGTCTTCAACAACCTGGTGCTCGCCGACGAGATCAACCGCGCGCCGGCGAAGGTACAGTCAGCGCTCCTCGAAGCCATGGCCGAGCGCCAGGTCAGCGTCGGTGCCGAGTCCTGGCCGCTGCCGCGGCTCTTTCTTGTGATGGCGACGCAGAACCCGATCGAGCAGGAAGGCACCTACCCGCTGCCGGAGGCGCAGCTGGACCGCTTTCTGCTTCACGTCCGCGTCGACTACCCGGACGCGGCTGCGGAGACCGAGATCCTGCGCCTGACCCGCGCCGAGGCCGGCCAGGGCGGCACCGTGGCGCCGCCCGTGGTGAGCCAGGAACAGGTTTTCGAGGCGCGCCAGGCGCTCCTCGACCTGCACATGGCCGAGGCCGTGGAGCAGTACATCGTGCAGCTCGTCATCGCCACCCGGCAGCCCGCGGGCTACAGCCAGGAGCTCGCCGGCTGGATCGCCTACGGCGCCAGCCCCCGCGCCACCATCGCGCTGGACCGCTGCGCCCGGGCCCACGCCTGGCTCCGGGGCGCTGACTTTGTCGGCCCCGACGACGTGCAGGCGGTCCTCGCCGATGTACTCCGGCACCGGCTGCTGCTTACCTTCGAGGCCGAGGCGAACGGGGTGACGCCGGACCGGGTCACCGAGGAGCTGCTCGCCCTGGTGCCAGCGGCCTGAGGCCCGTGGACTTCGAGCGCGCACCGCAAGGCGCCTACTGCGAGCTTGCCGACCTGCTCGCGCTGCGCTTCGCCGCCCGGCAGGTGAATGTCACCAGCCGGCGCCGCGCCCTCTCCCACCTCGCCGGCAGCAATCGCGCGAACTTCCGCGGCCGCGGCATCGACTTCGACGAGGTGCGCAGCTACCAGCCCGGCGACGACATCCGCGCCATCGACTGGCGGGTCACGGCGCGCACCGGAAACGCCCACACCAAGCTCTTCCATGAAGAGCGCGAGCGGCCGGTACTGGTGGCCGTCGACCAGCGCCCGGGCATGTTCTTCGGCTCCCGCGACTGCTTCAAGTCCGTGCTCGCCGCCCACCTCGCCGCCCTCGTCGCCTGGAGTGCCCTCGACGCCGGCGAGCGCGTCGGCGGCCTGGTCTTCGGCGCCGAGGGACACCGCGACCTGCGGCCGCGGCGCAGCCGGCAGTCGGTGCTCGGCCTGCTGTCCACGGTCTGCGACTACAACGCGGCGCTGCGCGATCCCGCCACCCCGGCTCCCGGCGCCGCCGAGCTGCTGGCGAAACTGCGGCGGATCGCCCGGCCGGGCAGCAGCGTCTTCCTGGTCAGCGACCTCTCCGGGCTGCTCGACGAGGGTGGCCGGGAGCACCTGTTCCAGCTCAGCCGGCACACGGAGCTGACCCTGTTCCACTGCACCGACCCGCTGGAAGAGACCCTGCCGCCGCCGGGACGCTACACCATCAGCGACGGCGACCAGCGGCACACACTGGCCCTCGCTGACAGCGCCCTGCGCCGGCGCCTCGGCTCGGTCCTCGCCGAGGCGCGCGCCGAGCGCGAGGCACTGCTGCTGCAGCTCGGCATTCCCTGCATCGAGGCGAGCACCACGCGCTCGCCGCTGGCGCTGCTGCGCGAACTCTACGGGGGGGCGCGCCCGTGAACCCCCGGGATCCGCTCGAGGCCCTGCACCCGCTGCGCACGCCGCCCCCGGTGGACGCCTGGCCGCCGGCACCGGGCTGGTGGCTCCTCGCCGCCCTGCTCCTCGCGGCGCTGGCCGCCCTCGGCTTCCTGGCGCTGCGCACCTGGCGCCGCCGCGCCCACCTGCGCGCGGCCCGCCGGGAACTGGCCGCGCTGCGCGCCCGCTTTGCCGACGACCCGGCGGCGCTCACGGCGGCGACCAACGCGCTGCTGAAACGCGTGGCCCTGGCCCGCTACCCGCGCCGCGAGACCGCGGCCCTGAGCGGCGGCCGGT
>CAJWWA010000371.1 GCA_913048495.1 uncultured Halieaceae bacterium | reverse complement strand
CCTTCCGCGCGTTCTCCGCCTCCAACTTCTTCACCTCGCGCTCGAACGCGAAGTGCTTGTCCTGGCCGGCGGCCCTCGCCGCCTCGGTGGTGGCCGCCCTCGCCCTCCTGCTCGTTCCCGGCGAAGACGGCCGGCAACCCCTGACCGGCAGCGATGCCCTTCTCGCCGGCGCGCTGGAATCGGAACCGTCGCGCGCCGACGGCTGGGTCGCGCTCGCCGACGGCCGCGCCCTGCAACCAGTGCTCACCTTCCCCGACCGCGACGGCAACTGGTGCCGCGAGTTCCTGCTCCGCGACGGTGACCAGGACTGGCGCGGCGTCGCCTGCCGGGAAGCCGGACGCTGGGAGACCCAGGTCGTCGCCCGGGAAACCTTCCTCGCCGCCGAAGAGGCCTACCGTCCCGCCGGCGCCGGCGACAACGACAAGGTGGCCGGCTTCATCACCCGCAACGCCGCCGACATCGCCCTCGGCGCCAGCGACGAGCAGGCGCTGATCACGAGCGGCTGGCAGGACGCCCGCTAGCACCCGAACCGCAGCACCCGACCCGCTCTCCCGCAGTTCACATCACGCTGCAGCCGCTCAAGGCTGCAGTGACGCTCGTGTAAGTTGCAGGTGCGGCTGAAATAGCTGGCGGAAACGAACGAGACGCCTGGAAAGAAAAGAAACGCGGGGCCCGCAGGCCCCGAGGACCGCAGGCAGGAGCGCTAGCAAAGAACTGCCCGGCGGTTCCCGCTACCTGCAGCGCGTTGATGCATGCCGGCGACCCATGTCGCCGCCGAACATACCGTGCACAGGCAGCCTTGAGAGGATGAGGAGCACGCCTACCGCCCCGGTACGACCCTATACTGGGACTGTCCCGGACCCAATGGCTGGAAGGCGCTCCCTCATGAGGGTTTCACTCCACCCTTGCCTTGTTGACGGGTGGTCGGGGAGCTTATTCCAGCCCTGGCGAATTTTTTCAGGCGGGCCGCTTCACCAGCTTGCGGCGGGAGTGCTCCATGAGCGCCCAGAGGATGTTGCTGGAGCTGACCTGCCCCACCAGCGCGCCGTCCTCGATCACGGGACGCCGGCGCTGCTTCGTGCGCAGCATGTCCTGGGCAACCTCGACGATGTTGTCCCCGGGGCGGCAGGCATTGATATCGGCGGTCATGGCCTCGTGCACGAAGGACATTTCCGGGTCGCCGTCGTTGTAGATCGCGGCGAGTACCGCCTCGATGCAGTCGAGCTCGGAGAGGACGCCGACCGGGCGGCCGCTGTCGTCGACCACGGTGACCCCGGTGAGCTTGTATTCCACGAGTGTCTCGATGGCCTGCACGAGGTTGGCATCCCGGTGGATGGTCAGCGGCTTGCGCCGCATGCAGTCGGCAATCTTGGTCGGTTGCGGCATCGGCTGGCTCCTTGAGCGCGGTTGGTAACGGCGACGTTAACGCCGCCGCGACGCCGAGTCCAGCGCGGCACGCGAGTCGCCAGAGGCATGCTATCGTTGCGCCTTTGTGCTCACTGTGCGGGAGAAATACTCATGAGCGAGGGATTCGATTTCAACGGCGCCGTGGTCTGGATCACGGGAGCTTCCTCCGGCATCGGCGAGGAGCTGGCGCGGCAGGTCGCGGCCCGGGGCGCGAAGCTGGTGCTCTCGGCCCGGCAGCAGTCCGAGCTCGAGCGGGTGCGCGACGCCTGCCTGGCGGCCGGCTCGCCGGATGCCCTGGTGCTGCCCCTGGACGTCGCCGACCACGCGGCCATGCCCGCGAAGACCCGCGCGGTCGTCGACCACTTCGGCCGCATCGACCTGCTGGTGAACAACGCCGGCATCTCCCAGCGCTCGTTCTGCGTGGACACCGACTTCTCCGTCTACCGGCAGATGATGGAGATCAACGTGCTCGGCCAGATCGCCCTGACCCAGGCGGTGCTTCCGGTGATGCTGGAGCAGGGAGGCGGCCATATCGCGGTCACGGCCAGTGTCGCCGGCAAGGTCGGCGCGCCGATGCGGACCGGGTACTGCGCCGCCAAGCACGCGGTCATGGGCTTCTTCGACGCCCTGCGCACGGAAGTCGCCGCCGACAACATCGCCGTCACCACGATCACCCCCGGCTTCATCCGCACCAACGTGGCCCGCAATGCGCTGACCGCGGACGGGACCCCCCTGGGCAGGGACGACGACGACATCGCCGGCGGCATGGCCGTGGAGGACTGCGTGCGCGAGATCGTCGCCGGTTTCGAGGCGGGGACGCCGGAAATCGCCGTGGGCGGCGAGATGGAACTCGGGCTGCTCAAGCTCAAGCGGGAGAACCCGGAACAGGCCTTCGACCTGCTGGCGCAGATGGCAGCCGACGCGCGCGCCGGGGCCCGGCCCGGGGGTCGCTAGTCCCCGGGCAGCAGCGAGGGCGGCAGTGGCGCCCGCCGCCCTGCAGGTTGCGGGCCGTAGTGCTCGGCCAGGTAGTCGAGAATCGGGGCCTCAGCGTCACCGAGGGGCCACAGGCCCTGCGTCTCCTGCATCCAGCGGATCATGCTCAACCAGCCGCCCCGGTCGGCGCGATTCTGCATGACCAGCCGGGCGCCGTGGCAGACGGTGCAGTGGCGCGTCACCAGGGCTGCGCCGGGCGCGATGACCAGCCCCTCCGCAACCGGCGCTGCCCCGCTGGCCCCGGGCAGCAACGCGCAGGCCCCGAGCAGCATCGCCACGCTGCGCACCTCAGGCCACCCGCACGGCAATGCGGTGGCAGGCATTGTTCAGGTAGCCGCGCGGGTTCCACCCCGGGACCACCATCGGCTGGG
>CAJWWA010000370.1 GCA_913048495.1 uncultured Halieaceae bacterium | reverse complement strand
AATTGTTTTTTCGCATTCCGGCACCCTCGCCCGGCGCCACGCCGCCAGCACGCCTGGATGCGCAGGTGATCGCCCAGCACAGCGGGACCGGTGCCAGCCTGCGCGGCCTTTCAGTGGTCGATGCGCAGATCGCCTGGATCGGCGCCCCCGACGGGCAGGTCCTGCGCACGGCCGATGGCGGTACGAACTGGACGCTGACCCGGATTCCCGGTGCCGAGGGGCTCGACCTGCGGTCGGTCCATGCCTTCAGCGCCGACCGGGCCCTGTTCTTCACGGCCGGACAGCCCGCACGGCTCTATCTGACCGAGGATGGTGGCGCGAGTTTCGAGACGGTCTGGGAAGACCCGACCGGTGAGGCCTTTTTCGACGGGCTGGACTTCTGGAACGACCTCTACGGGATCGCCTTTTCCGACCCGGTCGACGGGCGTTTCCTCATCCTGCTGACCGGCGATGGCGGCGAGACCTGGCGGGCCGTCGAGGACGCGCCGGAAGCCCTGGAGGGAGAAGCCGGCTTTGCCGCGTCCGACAGCGCCATGGCCCTGACCGCGTCTGGCTGCGCCTTCATCGGGACAGGCGGCGCTGCGACCGCGCGTATGCTGCGCAGCTGCGATTTCGGGGAAAGCTGGAGCGTCGCCGATACGCCCCTCGCGGCCGGCCGGTCCAGCGCCGGCGTCTTCTCCGGAACGCTGCCCCATCCCTACCGGGAGCAGGAGACCCCGGATGCCAAGGAGCCCCCCGGTTCGCTTCTCGCCGCGGTGGAGGCGCAGGTGCTCGCGGCCTGCAGCCGGGCCGCGGTGCTGCGCACGGGCCCGGTCTTTGCCAGCGACGGGCCGGGTTTCCTCCACGACGTGATGCGCTCGCTGCTGGCCGGCGAGCCGCGGGTGCTGGACGACAGCGACAGTTTCTGCCCGGTACCCGCCGCGGACCTCGGCCGGGTGCTCGCCGGCATGCTCGACCAGATGGACGCGGGGGCGGAGCCGCGCGGCGTGTTCCACTACGCGAGCCCGGATCGCACCACGCTGTACGGGTTTGCCGAGGCCGCCATCGCCGCGGCGTCTCAGTTCGTGGCGGTGGCCGACAACGCTATCGCCCGGAGCCCCTCGGAGCCAGGCGACGGCGGCCGCAACTGGTCCCTGGACTGCCGCGAGCTCCGCGATACCTTTGCCATCAAGCAGTTGCCCTGGCGCGCCGTGATCGGCGACGTCGTGCGGGCGTACCTCTCGAAGCAGGAGGGAGACTGAACCCATGGGCCAGTCCAGCGGTGATGCCGCCGTCGACCTTGCCGTGGCCGTGCTCACGGTGTCGGACACGCGCGGGCCGGAGGACGACACGTCCGGCGACTACCTCGCGGGCGCCGCCGCCGAGGCCGGCCACCGCGTGGTGGCGCGGGACCTCGTGCCGGACGATGTCTACCGGTTGCGCGCCGTCCTCTCCGCCTGGATCGCCGATCCGGCAGTGGAGGTGGTGCTGGTCACCGGCGGTACGGGCTTCGCCGGCCGCGACTCCACGCCGGAGGCGGTGTCACCGCTCTTCGACAAGCACATCGTCGGTTTCGGTGAAGTGTTCCGCTCGCTTTCCCTGGCGGAGATCGGTTCTTCCACGGTGCAGTCGCGGGCGCTCGCCGGCCTCGCCAACGGCACGCTGCTGTTCTGCATGCCGGGCTCGACCGGGGCCTGCCGCACGGCCTGGGAGGGTATCCTGCGGGAGCAGCTCGACAGCCGGCACCGACCCTGCAATTTCGTAGGTCTCCTGCGCGCCACATGATTCCCCTCGAGGATGCCCTGGCGCGGCTGCTAGCCGCGGTGCCGGCACCGCCGGCGCTCGAGACGGTTCCCCTGGCATCGGCGGCGGGCCGGGTGCTGGCCGCCCCGGTGCGGGCGCCGGCCGATGTCCCCGCTTTCGCCGACAGTGCGATGGACGGTTACGCCGTGCGCCGCGGCGAGGTCGTGCCGGGGGCCCTGCTGCCCTTGCGCCAGCGCATCGCCGCCGGCAGCGCGCCCGCGCCCCTCGAGCGCGGAACCACGGCGCGCATCTTTACCGGCGCGCCACTGCCCGAGGGGGCGGATGCGGTGCTCATGCAGGAGGATTGCGAAGCCGACGGGGAAGGGGTGCGTCCGGGCCGGGTGCCGGCCGCTGGCGAGAACATCCGGCCGCGCGGTGAGGACATCGCCGCCGGCAGCGAGCTGTTTGCGCCCGGGCAGCGCCTGCGGCCGCAGGATATCGGCCTGCTCGCGTCGACCGGCTGCGGCGAGGTGGTGGTCTACCGGCGCCTGCAAGTGGCGGTCCTTGCCACGGGCGATGAACTGGTGCCCGCCGGGCAGGGTCCCCTGGCACCGGGGCAGCGCTACAACAGCAACGGGCCGATGCTCGCCGCCCTGCTCGCCCGGCTGGGTTTCGCGGTGCAGCCTCCGCTTATGGTGGGCGACAGTGCGGAGGCCACTCGCACCGCGCTCGCCGAGGCGGCGGCGGGCGCGGACCTCGTGCTGTCCACGGGCGGGGTTTCCGTCGGCGAGGAGGACCACGTGCGTGCCCAGGTGTCGGCCCTCGGCGAGCTCGACCTGTGGAAAGTTGCCGTGAAGCCGGGCAAACCCTTCGCCTTCGGCCGGGTGGGCGAAACGCCCTTCATCGGCCTGCCGGGCAACCCGACCTCGGTTTTCGTGACCTTCTGCCTGCTGGCGCGTCCCTACCTGCTGGCGGCGCAGGGCGCGCGGGTGGACCCGCCCCCGGCGCTATGGGCCCGGGCGGCCTTTGCCGTGGAGCGGCCGCTGTCCCTCGACTCCCCGGGACAGCTGGTAGCCTCGATTC
>CAJWWA010000369.1 GCA_913048495.1 uncultured Halieaceae bacterium | reverse complement strand
GGCAGGGCGAGGAGCGTCACGAAGGCGAGGGTGGTGAGGGTTTTGCCAGGCAGGCGGATCATCGGTCGACGGTCTCCGTACTCGGTTATTCGCTTGCCGCGAGCTGCTGCGCGCGCCAGGCGATGCCCTGGGCATTGAGCGCCAGGTCCATCTGCAATTGTCCCGCAACGGCATGTGCCGTGTCTTCATCGACCAGCGTTTGCAGCGCCGCCTCGGTACAGCGGCGCAGGGCGCGGTCGAGGTTTTCACCTTGCTGGCCGCCCAGTGCCTCGTAGGCGCTCAACTGGTCGCAGAGCAGCTCTGCCTGCGCCGGGTCGAAGGCGAGCGCCCCGTAATGCGTGAGATACAGCCACGCCGGTTCGCGCCGGGCCAGGGTGCGCACGCTCTCGCGGTAGGCGGGCGGGTCGAACTGGGTCGGCGTGGTCGCAGGCAGCACGAAGGCACCGGCCGGCAGGCGCAGATGGTCGTAGGAGATCCCGAACATGTCGCCGCTGAACCAGCCGCGCGTGGCCTCGTCCCAGAGGCAGAAGTGATGCTCCGCGTGGCCGCGCAGGTGCACCGCTTCCAGGGTGCGGCCGCCGACCTCGAAGCGCTCGCCGTCCGCCAGCGTGCGCACCCGCTCCGCCGGCGCGGGGACGATCTCGCCATAAAGGTCGCGGAAGCTCTCCTCGCCATAAACACCGATGGCGCTGGCCACGAGCTTTCCCGGATCGATGAGGTGGCGCGCTCCGCGCGGGTGGACGAGCAGCTCCGCCCGGGGGAACTCGCGCAGGTAGAGGCCGGCCGCGCCGGCGTGGTCCAGGTGCACGTGCGTCGGCACCACGTAGCGCAGCTGGTCGCGCGCGATGCCGAGATCGGTGAGGGTGGTCAGCAGGTTGGGCAGGCTGTGGGCCGTGCCCGTTTCGACGAGGGCGTACTCGCCAGCCCCCTCGACCAGGTAGAAACAGGCGACGCCCGGCGCGACGTAGGCCGCGTCGATACAGCTGATGCCACCCGGCAGGCGCCGGTAGGGCGCCCCGCCAGCTGTCCCCGTCACTCGGTGACCGCGATGTACGGCTCGGGCACCGAGAACCGGTCGCTGTAGGTGTGCACCCGCTTGGTCGGTTCACCGTCGGGGGTGACCAGCGGTTCGCCGTGCTCGACCCAGTCGATGATGCTGCCGCGATAGTTGACTGCCGTGATCCCGCGCTCACGAAGTTCGCGGGTGTACTTGCCGCTGCGGGCGCCCACGGTGCAGTAGGGCACGATGCGGGCGTCCTCGTAGGTCCCGGGGTTGCGCTCATACTCGCGCCGCGTGATCGCGCCGGGCAGCATGGAGACGGCCATCTCCTCCTCGGAGCGCACATCGACGAACTGCAGCGGTTCGCCCTTTTCCTCGGCCTCGCGGATCTCCTCGAGGGTGATCGTCGGTACGCTGCCGCCGAACAGGCCCTGGGCGCTAGCCAGCGGGGCGAGCAGGGTGACGACCAGGGCGGCCAGCCAGGCTGCGGTGGAATGGCGTTGCTTGCGCATGATGTCCTCCTTCTTCCGTTACTGCAGCTGGCGTCAACTGCAGCGAGATGGCGGCGAGTTTGCCACAGCCCTGTGACGCCTGGCAGGTCGCAGTGCAGTTACCTGCGGTCTTATTGCGGCAGGTCAAGTCCCGGGGTCTCCTCCCAGCCGATCCAGCCCGGCCCGCGCACGACCCGCCCCGGTTTCGCGCCCGTGTGGGCACCGCCGGCGATGACGTGGCCGCCGTTCACGAACACCTCCTCCACGCCGGTGGAATATTGGTGGGGTTCCTCGAAGGTGGCGCGGTCGCTGATGGTCTCCGGGTCGAAGACGACCACGTCGGCATAGAACCCCGGCGCCAGCCGGCCCCGGTCCACCAGGGAGAGGTTTTCCGCCGGCAGGGCGCTGGCTTTGCGCACGGCCTCGGCCAGGGACAGCAGGCCCTCCTCGCGAACGTAGTGGCCCAGCACCCGCGGGAAGGTGCCGTAGGCCCGCGGGTGGGTGCTGTTCTTCAGGAATTCGCCCTCGGCCGCCGGGGCGCCGGCATCGGTGCAGTAGCTGGTCCAGGGCAGCGCCACGGCGCGGCGTACCACGTCCTCGGACTGGGTAAAGAACACCGCGTCCACGCGCGAACGGTCGGCGATCACCAGGTCCATCGCGGTGTCCTCCGGCGGCGTGCCGCGCTCGGCGGCGACCTCGGCCAGGGTTCTGCCCACGTACTTCTTGAGCGCCGGGTTGCGGAAGCCGGTGAGAAGAATCGCCTCCGGCCCGGCCCCGGTGAGCATGTTCTCCCACTTGTCGGAGTCCTCGCGCATGGCGGCGCGCATACGGTCCCGGGTCGCCGGGTCCTGCATGCGCTCAATCCAGGCGTCGAGGCCACCCTCGTTGGCCCAGGGCGGCATGATCGCGTCGAGACCCGTAGCCCCGGCCGGGTACGGGTAGACGTCGGCGGTGATCTCCAGCCCCTCGCCGCGTGCGGCCTCGATGCGCGCCACCAGTTCATCGAAGCGACCCCACACCGAGGGGTGGGCCATTTTCAGGTGATAGATCTCGGCGGGCACGCCGGCTTCGCGGGCGATGGTGATCAGCTCTTCCACGGCGCCGAAGATACCCTTGCCCTCGTTGCGCACGTGGGAGGCGTAGAGGCCGTCGAACTCGCCGGCAGCGCTGGCCAGCGCGATCAGCTCATCCGTATCGGCGAAGTTGCCGGGCGTGTAGATCAGCGACGAGGCGACGCCCATGGCGCCCTCGCGCATGGCGTCGCGGACCAGGTCCTGCATCGCTACCAGCTGCGCCGGCGTCGGGTCCACGTCG
>CAJWWA010000368.1 GCA_913048495.1 uncultured Halieaceae bacterium | reverse complement strand
CCCGCCTCGACGCGCTGTTCGGCGACCACATCATCGGTCGCGGCGACGCGACCCTTGCCGGCGTACTGCTCGAACTGCTCCGCGAGCGCGGCCTCACCGTCACCACGGCCGAGTCCTGCACCGGCGGCGCCATTGCCGCCGCCCTGACCCGGATACCCGGCTCCTCCGCCGGCTTCGAGGCCGGTTACGTCACCTACTCGAACGCCATCAAGACCCGCACCCTGGGCGTAGGGGAGGACACCCTCGCCACCCATGGCGCGGTGAGCGAGGCCGTGGTGCGGGAAATGGCCTTAGGAGCCCTGGCGCAGTCCGGCGCCGACCTCGCGGTGTCCGTCTCCGGGGTGGCCGGCCCGGACGGCGGCACCCCGGCGAAGCCCGTCGGCACGGTATGGCTGGCCTGGGGCGACCGGGAACAGCTCGACACCGTGTGCCTGCACTGGCCCGTGGAGCGCACGCTGTTCCAGACCATGGTCGCCGCGCTGGCCCTGGACCTGCTGCGCCGGCGCCTCCTCGGCCTGCCGCCGCTGCCGCACTACGCCCGCCAGCGGCGCGCCGTCGTGTCCTGAGTCAGGACACTAGCCGCCGCCGACGCCCGACAGCCGGTGCCAGACCAGCGAGTGCAGGCGGCTGACGCCGCCGGCCTCGTCGCGGCCGGAGAGCACGAGGGTCTGCCCGTCGAGCTCGGCGTGGCGCAGCTGCTCCGTGCCGACGAAGTTCGGGTTCAGGCTCTGCGTGACGTAATGCACTACGTCCCCCTCCACCACCCGGTAGCGGCCGGCGTAGTGGAAGTAGCTCAGGTAGGCCTGGGCGAGCTTCTCCTCGGGAATCTTGCGGAACGGGATGTCCTGGGGCAGCGTCTGGCGGTCGCTGCGGGCGATGGAGGCGCTCATCCAGTCGTCCTCCGTGTACAGGAGCAGGCCCTTCGGGTCCTCGCCGAAGGGCGTGGTGAAATCCTCCCGGTCCGAGTAGCCCACGGTCCAGGATTCCAGTTGCCAGGTACCGATGAGATCCTGCTTGCTGATCATGCGTCCTCCCCCGCCGCGGCCGTCAGGGCTGCAGCTGCTCGATGGTCCAGTTATCGTCTTCCTGCCGGGTGTACAGGAAGCGGTCGTGCAGGCGGTGTGCCCCGCCCTGCCAGAATTCCACGCGGCTGGGCCGCACCCGGTAGCCGCCCCAGAAGTCCGGCACCGGCACCTCGCCGCGGCCGAACTCCCGCATCAGGCGCTTGAACTCGGCCTCGAGCGCCGCCCGCGCCGGCACGGGGCGGCTCTGCCGGGACGCCCAGGCGGCAACCTGGCTCTCCCGCGGCCGGCTGAGGAAGTAGCGCGCCGACTCGGCAAAGGGCATCTTCTCGGCCACGCCGCCGACGATCACCTGCCGGTCCAGCTCGTTCCAGGGAAACAGGAGCGAGACCCGCGGTTCGCCCGCGATCGCCCGCGCCTTGGCGCTGCCGTAGTTGGTGTAGAAGACAAAGCCGTCGCTGGAGGCGCCCTTGAGCAGCACGATGCGCTGCCAGGGGTTACCATCGGCGTCGACGGTGGCCAGCACCATGCCCGTGGGATCGGAGAGCCCCGCCTCCACGGCCTGGGTGAGCCACTGCTCGAACTGGCGCACGGGGCACGGGTCCAGGTCGTCGCGGACCAGGCCACCGGCGGTGTACTCGCGTCGAAAAGCCTCGAATTTCACGCTGTCAGGGGGTCCTGTCGTCCCGGGTCGCCGATCGAAAGGCGCCCATTATAAGGGCCATCACGGGAATCCGGGGCGCGCACGGGTAAGAGCTCAGTCATCGCCGGTGCTCGGCACCACCGGCGCCCGCGCCTGGTAGAACGGGATTGCCGGGAAGGGGTGTACGGTCTCCCAGTCCTCGCCGAGGGTCGCTGCCAGCGGCTCCCCCATGGCCCGCTGCCAGGCCTCGGCCATGGCGGCGGACAGCGCCGCCGGCTCCGCGTCGCCCGTGAGAACCAGGGCCTCCATCAGTCCCTCGGCGCGCAGGCGCAGCGCCGGCGGCAGGTCGTCGCCGGCGGCGGCGCGCTCGAGCAGCTGCTGCCAGCGGCGCTCCAGTTCTTCGCGGATCGGGTTCATCGCACCTCCCTCATCGGCTGACCGGGCGCTTTGAGCCGCCCGCCGCCCGCCGGCGTAAGTAGATGTGGTTATACTGCTGGAAGCCAGCCAACCGCTGCAATGAGCGCGATCGCCCGATGAACTTTCGCCGCACAGGTATTGCTGTCTGCGCTGCCCTTGCCGCCGCCCTCGCCGCGGCGCAGCCGGAGCCGGCAGCCGAGGAACACGACGCCCTCGACGACGAGGCCGCGGCTCTCGAGGCCGTTCGCAGCGACACGATCCGCCGCTACCGGGACGAGATCAGTGCCCTCGAGCAGGCCGGGGGCGCCTACAGTACCGGGCTCACCGAGCCCCTGCTGGAGCTCGGCCTCGCCCTGCAGCAGGCCGGCCAGCACGCCGAGGCCATACGCATCCTCAAGCGCGGCGTGCACCTGGCCCGGGTCAACGAAGGCCTTTACAGCGAGCAGCAGCTCGCCCTCATCGAGGCGGAGATCCGCAGCCACATGGCGCTCGGCGATTTCCAGGCCGCCGACGACCGCCACCGCTACCTCTACCGCGTGCAGCAGCGCACGCTCACCGATGCGGGCCGCAGCCTCGCCCTCATGCGCCAGGCGCGCTGGCAGCGCCGCGCCTACGAGCTCGGCCTCGACGAGATCCTGGAAAGCGGCGCGGCGCTGATCGAATGGCCGGAGCGCGGGGCCGGCGGGGCGCTCGCAGCGGAAGCGGATGCCTGGCTCCATGAGAAGGTGGGGG
>CAJWWA010000367.1 GCA_913048495.1 uncultured Halieaceae bacterium | reverse complement strand
CGGGGCGCTCGAGGCACGCCTCGACGCCGGTGCCGGTAAAGGCGGCGAGACGGGCAGCGAGGGCGAGCCCGGCGACGGCGCGCTGCTCACGGAGGGGGAGCTGCTGGAGCCGCTGCTCGCCTGCCACCGCTCCCTCTGCGCCTCGGGCATGACCATTGTCGCCGAGGGCAAGCTGCTCGACCTGCTGCGCCGGGTGCGCTGCTTCGGTGTGCATCTGGTGCGCCTCGACCTCCGCCAGGACAGTGCCCGGCACACGGGCCTGCTCTCGGAGCTGACCCGCTACCTCGGCCTCGGCGACTACGCCGAGTGGGACGAGAACGCCCGGCGGGCCTTTCTCCTCACGGAGCTGGCGAGCCGCCGGCCCCTGCTGCCGCCGGACTGGGAGCCCAGCGCGGAGGCGGCCGAGGTGCTGGCGACCTGCCGGGTGGCGGCGGCGCAGCCGCCGGAAGCCCTGGGCGCCTACGTAATATCGATGGCGCGCGACGCCTCCGACGTGCTCGCCGTGCACCTGATCCTGCGCGAGGCGGGCTGCCGGCACCCGCTGCCCGTGGCGCCGCTGTTCGAGACCCTCGACGACCTCGACCGCGCGCCGCAGGTGGTGGAGGCGCTGCTCGCCGAGCCCTGGTACCGCGGCCACTGTGACGGCCGGCTCATGGTGATGATCGGCTACTCCGACTCCGCCAAGGACGCCGGCGTGCTCGCCGCCTCCTGGGCCCAGTACCGCGCCCAGGAGGCGCTGCTTGCGCTGTGCGAGCGCCAGGGCATTGCGCTCACGCTCTTCCACGGCCGCGGCGGCACCATCGGCCGCGGCGGTGCGCCCGCCTTCGACGCGCTGCTGTCCCAGCCCCCGGGCTCGCTCGAGAACGGGCTGCGGGTCACGGAACAGGGCGAGATGATCCGCGTGAAGCTGGGGCTGGCGCCGCTCGCGGTACGCACGCTCGCGCTTTACACCAGCGCGATCTGCCGCGCCAACCTGGTGACCCCGCCGACGCCCGAGCCGGCCTGGCGCGAGGTCATGGGCCGGCTGGCCGAGGACTCCTGCCGCCGCTACCGCGCGGTGGTGCGCGACGACCCCGACTTCGTCGCCTACTTCCGCCACGCCACCCCGGAGCAGGAGCTGGGCTCGCTGCCCCTGGGTTCGCGCCCGGCGCGCCGCGCCGGGGGCGGGGGCATCGAGACGCTGCGCGCCATTCCCTGGATCTTCGCCTGGTCGCAGAACCGGCTGATGCTGCCGGCCTGGCTCGGTGCCGGGGCGGCCCTGGCGGCGGCGGTGGAGGCGGGCGATGGCGAGGTCATCGCGAACATGGCCCGGGACTGGCCGTTTTTCGCTACCCGCCTGTCCATGCTGGAGATGGTCTACGCCAAGGCGGACAGCGGCATCTCGGCCTACTACGACAGCCATCTCGTGCCCGCCGCGTTGAAGCCGATCGGCGAGCGCCTGCGTGAGGCCATGGCGGCGGACCGCGACACGGTGCTCGCCCTGCGCGGTGTCGGCGTGCCGCTGGAGGCGCAGCCCTGGGCGCGCCAGTCCATCGGCCTGCGCAACGTCTATACGGACCCGCTCAACTACCTGCAGGCCGAGCTCCTCGAGCGCAGCCGCGGGACCGCGGGTGAACAGAACGACGCGGCAGGCGGCGGCGACCCGCTCCTGCGGCGCGCTGTCATGGTCACCATTGCGGGCATTGCCGCCGGCATGCGCAACACCGGCTGAACCGCTGCCCCGACCCGCCCCGGGATAGCGGCGCTGCGGCCACTGGCGTACACTCGAAGCGCCCGCAAGGCGCCCGAGCCCCTTCCCCGAGAGGAACCACCATGACCAGAACGCTATTCACGACCCTGACGCTGTGTCTCGGCCTCTGCTTCGGCACGGCCGCCGTGGCGGAAGACAAGTACGCCGAGGCCCTCGACGCCTTCCAGCGCGCGGGCGAGACCGATAACTTTTTCGCCTCGGCCTACGGTTATGCGCTGTTCCCGACCATCGGCAAGGGCGGCATCGGCATCGGCGGCGCGCACGGCAAGGGCCGCGTCTACGCGCAGGGCGAGTACGTCGGCGATACGACCATGACGCAGGTCACCGTCGGCTTCCAGCTCGGCGGCCAGGCCTACAGCCAGATCATTTTCTTCGAGGACCGCCGCGCCTTCGAGATGTTCACCTCCGGCAACTTCGAGTTCAGCGCCCAGGCGACCGCGGTGGCCATCACCGCCGGCGTCTCCGCGGAAGCCTCCACCGGCGGTGGCGCGTCCGCCGGCGCCAGCGGCGGTCAGCACAACGCCTCCACGGTCCACGGCGGCTATCGCAAGGGGATGGCGATCTTTACCATCGCCAAGGGCGGCCTGATGTACGAAGCGAGCCTCGGCGGGCAGAAGTTCAGCTACACCCCGCTCGGCGAGTAGGGCGCTAGCTGCCTGACAGGGAGCGGGCTGCCGCGAGGCAGTCCGGGGCGTCCCCCGCCACCAGCACCACCTGCAGCGCGCGCGGTCCGTGCGCGCCGAAGACCATTTCCAGCGCGATGTCCGCGGTGCTCGAGGGACCGGAGATGAGGTGCAGGCCCCGCGGGCGCTGCTCGGCGCCGAGGCGTGCCTGCAGCGCCGGCCAGAGATCGTCGAGGCCGGCCACGACATCCTCGCCGTTGACCAGCACGATGTGATCCTCCGGCAGCAGGTTGTTCCGCCCCGGGTTGTCCCGGCCGCTGGTCAGTACCACGCTGCCGGTCTCGCCGATGGCGAGGCGCGCGTAGCTCACCGCCGCCAGGTCCCCGGGCTCGACCTCGCCGAAGCGCGGCAGGAGGCCGGCGTCGCGCCAGGGCAGGGCGGCCAGCCGCGGGTCCT
>CAJWWA010000366.1 GCA_913048495.1 uncultured Halieaceae bacterium | reverse complement strand
GCCGAAGGGCACCAGCCGCTGCTTGTGGTAGAGCCCCGAGCCCTGGCCGAGGGCGACGATGCTGTTGTGGAAGACACCGGCCTGCGGCGCCGTCGGGATGCCGGTGATCAGGGTGCTGTCGGCGAGGCGGGCGCGGCGCTCGATCGGATCGAGAAAGGGGCGCACGTTGCGGTATAGCCGGGGAATGGCCGACTCGGGCCAGATGACCAGGTCGTGCTCGAGCTGCGGCCCGATGGCCGCCTCGTACTGGCGCAAGATATCCGGGTAGTAGCGCGGGTCCCACTTCTTCTCCAGCGGGATGTTCGGCTGGTAGAGGGCGACGGAGATCGGCAGCTCGCTCGCCGGCGCCACCCACTCGACCTGCGCCAGCTGCCGGCCGCCGCCCCAGAGCACGACGAGGATGGCGGCGTAGATCGCCAGCGCCGCGGGCCGGCGGCTGCGCCAGGCCAGGAACAGGCAGCTGGCGGTGAGCGCCACGGCAAAGGAAATGCCGTAGACGCCGGCCACCGGCGCCCAGCCGGCGAGCCAGCTGTCGAGGTGGGCGTAGCCGAGGTAGAGCCAGGGAAAACCCGTGAGCAGCCAGCTGCGCAGCCACTCGAAGAGCACCCAGAGGGCCGGGAAGCCGAGCAGCATGCCGCCCGGAAGGGGGCGGATCCACGCCGTGTAGGCGGCTGCGAAGGCCGCCGGGAGCAGTGCCAGGCCCGCGCAGAAGACCACCGTGAGGAACAGCGCGAGGGGAACGGGCGCGGCGCCGTAAACGTGGATGCTGACGTAGACCCAGGACGCGCCCGTACCGAAGAGCCCCGCGCCGAAGAGCCAGCCGCGCCAGGCCGCCCGGCGCGGGCTGCAGGTGCACAGGCTGTAGCCGAACAGCGCGGCGCCGGCGATGCCCGCGGGCCAGAGGCCGAAGGGCGCGAAGGAGAGGGTCAGCAGCGCGCCGGCGAAGGGCATGAGCGCGCTCATCCAGCGCGCCGGTTCGCGGGTGCTGCTGGCTTCCGGGCTGCCGGCGTCCGGGCTCCCGGGGGCGCGGGCCACGCTCAGTCGTCCACGGGCCGCATGCGCAGGCTGTGGATCTTGCGCTGGTCTGCGTTGATGATCTTGAACTCGAAGTTGCCCACCCGCGTGGTCTCGTTGCGGGCCGGCATATGGCCGAAGGCGTGGATGACGAGGCCGCCGATGGTGTCGAACTCCTCGTCGCTGAAGCGGGCCTCGAAGTACTCGTTGAAGTCCTCGATGGGCGTCAGTGCCTTGATGAAGTATTCCTCGTCACCGATGCGGCGGATGAACTGGTCCTCCTCGACATCGGTCTCGTCCTCGATCTCGCCGACGATCTCCTCGAGCACGTCCTCGATCGTCACCAGCCCCGCGACGCCGCCGTACTCGTCGATGACGATGGCCATGTGGTTGCGGTTCTGGCGGAACTCGCGCAGGAGAACGTTGAGGCGCTTGCTCTCGGGCACCACCACGGTCGGCCGCAGCAGGTCGCGGATGTCGAAGGCGTCGCTCTCCTTGCGCAGGATCTGCGGCAGCAGGTCCTTGACCAGCAGGATGCCGAGCACGTCGTCGGGGTTGTCGCCGATGACCGGGTAGCGCGAGTGCGCCGAGCGGATGATCTGCGGCAGGATCTCCTCGAGGCTGCTCTCGGCCTTGATCACCGCCATCTGCGCCCGCGGGATCATGATGTCCCGCGCCTGCATGTCGCTGACCTGCATGGCGCCCTCGATGATGCTGCGCGCATCCTCGTCGATCACCTCGTTCTCGGCGGCGACGCTGAGCACGTCCTCGAGGTCGCGCCGGCTGCGCGGTTCCGAGGAGAACAGCTGGCCGATCTTGTTGAGCCAGGAGCGTTCGTCGCCGTCCTGGCCGTTGCGGTCGTCACTCACAGTGCAGGGATTCCTCCGCGGCTTCGCTGCCGTAGGGACAGGGCAGCCCGAGGCTGCCGAGAATGTCGGTTTCCAGGGCCTCCATGGCGGCGGCCTCGGCCGGCGCCTGGTGGTCGTAGCCGAGCAGGTGCAGCGTGCCGTGCACGGCGAGGTGCGCCCAGTGCGCCGCGACGGCCTTGCCCTGCTCGTGCGCCTCGCGCTCGACCAGGGGGGCGCAGAGCACGAGGTCGCCAAGGAGCGGCAGCTCGAGACCCGGGGGCAGGTCGGCGGGAAAGGAGAGGACGTTGGTCGGGCCGGGGCGGCCGCGGAAGCGCTCGTTCAGCGCCGCCATCTCGGCCTCGTCGACCACGCGCAGGGCGATCTCGGTGTCCCCCTCGCGGCCGGCGCCGACGAGGGCGGCGCCGACCCAGCGCTGGAACTCTTCCTCCCCGGGCACGGACGCCTCACAGGCCTGCTGTACCACGAGGTCGAGCGTCATGATCGGCGGCTGTTTTCCAGGGTGGTGGCGCGGTCGTCGTGCTCGTCATAGGCCTCGACGATGCGCTGTACCAGCGGGTGGCGCACCACGTCGCGGTTGGCGAACCAGGTAAAGCCGATGCCGTCGACGCCCTGCAGGATCTGCGCCACGTGGGTAAGGCCGGACTGGGCGCCGCGGGGCAGGTCGATCTGCGTGGCGTCGCCGGTGATCACCGCGGTGGAGCCGAAGCCGATGCGGGGCAGGAACATCTTCATTTGCTCGCGGGTCGTGTTCTGCGCCTCATCGAGAATGATGAAGGAGCCGTTCAGCGTGCGCCCGCGCATGAAGGCGAGCGGGGCCACCTCGATGATGCTGCGCTCGATGTACTTGTTCACGGTCTCGAAACCGAGCATTTCATAGAGCGCGTCGTAGAGCGGGCGCAGGTAGGGGTCGATCTTCTGCGCGAGGTCGCCGGGGAGGTAGCCGAGCTTCTCGCCGGCTTCCACGGCC
>CAJWWA010000365.1 GCA_913048495.1 uncultured Halieaceae bacterium | reverse complement strand
GCAAGCTGCGCGCGCCGTTCTGCCACAGCGGCTACGTCACGCCGCCGCGCGACGGCACCCTCAACTTCGGTGCGAGCTTTGTCCCCGGCGACGCGGACCGGGCGCTGCGCCGGGATGAGCACCGGCACAACCTCGAGGCCCTGGCCGAGGCGGTGCCGGCCTGGGCGCCGGCGCTCCGGGCCCGGGACCCCGCCGCGGTCGACGGCCGCGCGGAACTGCGCTGCGGCGCCCCGGACTACCTGCCGCTTGCCGGCCCCGCTCCGGCAACCGCTGCCTTCCGCGAACGCTATGCCGCGCTCGGCCGCAACGCCCGGGCCGCGGTCCCGGCGCGCGCGCCCTGCGTGCCCGGCCTCTATGTCAGCACCGGGCACGGCTCCCGCGGCCTGAGCAGCGCGCCGCTGGCGGCGGAACTGATCGCCAGCCAGGCCTGCGACGAGCCACCGCCGCTGCCGCGGCCCCTGGCGCGCGCCATCGCGCCGGCGCGCTTTATACTGCGGGACCTGATCCGCAGCGGGGGCACCCCATGACCCGTCACGTCGTCTTCGTTCTGAGCGGCCTCCTCGCCGGCCTCTCCGGCCTCCTCGCCGGCGCCGCGCTGGCCGGGCCGCCGACGCAGTACGGCTACCGGGTGCTCGAGCAGCGCCCCCTGCCCCGGGACAACTTCGTTCAGGGTCTCGAGTTCGACGGCGATACGCTCCTGGTCGGCACGGGGCGCTACGGCCAGTCCCGCATCCGGCGCTACGCGTTCCCGGCGATGACCCTGCTCGCCGAGCAGCGCCTGCCGCCCCGCCTTTTCGGCGAGGGCATCACCCGCTATGGCGACCGCATTTTCCAGCTCACCTGGCGCGCCGGCTTCGGGGTCGCCTGGGATGCGACGGCGCTCGAACCGGTGGCCCGCTTTGCGCTGCCCGGGGAGGGCTGGGGCCTGACCCACAACGAGACCTCGCTCATCTACAGCGACGGCAGCGCCACCCTGCGCTTCCTCGACCCGGCCACGCTGCAGCCGACCCGCGAACTGGTCGTGCGGCGCGACGGCAAGGCCCTGCCGCGGCTCAACGAGCTCGAGTGGATCGACGGCCGGCTCTGGGCCAACGTCTGGACCACCGACCGCGTCGTGATCATCGACCCCGACAGCGGCAACGTCGAGGCGGAGGTGGACCTGGCGGGGCTCCTGCCACTGCCGGAGCGGCGCCGCGACACGGACGTGCTCAACGGCATCGCCCGGGACAGCGCCGGTCAGACCTGGGTGACCGGGAAACACTGGCCGTGGCTCTACCGCATCGAGCTGGCGCCCCCGGGCACGCGCGCACGGGACCTGCAATAACGCTACAATGGCGCCCTTTCAACCGCTGATTACCGGAGCGCCATGAATATCGCAGAGACCCGCCGCCCGGTCGCCCACCCGGCCTTCGAGGGTATCCGGGAAGCCCGTATTCCCGCCCTCAACCTGACGGTGCAGCACTTCGTCCACCGGGAGACCGGCGCCCTCCACTACCACCTCGCCACGGACAACCCGGAGAACGTCTTCCTGGTCGCCTTCCGCACCGTGCCCGAAGACTCCACCGGCGTCGCCCATATCCTCGAGCACACGGCGCTCTGCGGCAGCGAGCGCTACCCGGTGCGCGACCCGTTCTTCATGATGCTGCGGCGCTCGCTGAACACTTTCATGAACGCCTTCACCAGCTCGGACTGGACCGCCTACCCGTTCGCGAGCCAGAACCGCAAGGACTTCGCCAACCTCCTCGACGTCTACCTCGACGCGGCCTTCTTCTCCCGGCTGGACCCGCTGGACTTCGCCCAGGAAGGGCACCGGGTCGAGCTTGCCGAACCCGACGACCCGTCGAGCGAGCTGGTCTACCGGGGCGTGGTCTACAACGAGATGAAGGGCGCCATGAGCTCGCCGGTGGCGACGCTGTGGCAGACGCTCTGCGAGCACCTGTTCCCGACCAGCACCTACCACTACAACTCCGGCGGCGACCCGGCCGACATCCCGTCGCTCAGCTACGACCAGTTGACGGCATTCTACCGCAGCCACTACCACCCCTCGAACGCGATCTTCATGACCTTCGGTGACATCCCCGCCGAGGAACACCAGGCCGTGTTCGAGGAGCGCGCTCTCGCGCGTTTCCGGAAACTGGACGAACACATCGCCGTCACGCCGGAGCAGCGCTTTGCGGCGCCGAAGCGGGTGACCGCGCCCTACGCCTACGACGAGGACGACGAGCTGACCGGCAAGACGCACGTGGTCCTCGGCTGGATGCTCGGTGAAAGCGCGGACCTCGAGGCGATGCTGGAGGCACAGCTGCTCACCAGCGTGCTGCTGGAGAACAGCGCCTCGCCCCTGCAGCATGCCCTCGAGACCACGGAGCTGGGCAGCGCCCCCTCGCCCCTCTGTGGTCTCGAGGACGGCATGCGCGAAATGGTCTTCTGCTGCGGCATCGAGGGCAGCGAGGCGGAGCACGCCGATGCCATCGAGGCGCTGGTGCTCGACACGCTCGAGCGGGTCGCGCGGGAAGGCGTGCCCCGGGAACAGGTAGAGGCGGTGCTGCACCAGCTAGAGCTGCACCAGCGCGAGGTCGGCGGCGACGGCTTCCCCTACGGCCTCAGCCTCATGATGCAGGCCATCGGCAGCGCCACTCACTACAGCGACCCCATCGCCGTGCTGGACCTGGAGCCGGCCCTGGAAGCCCTGCAGGAAAAGATCGCCGACCCGGGCTACCTGCCGGCCCTCGCCCGGCGCCTGCTGCTCGACAACCCGCACCGCGTCACCCTGGTGATGACGCCGGACCCGGAGCTCTCCGCCCGCCGCGCCGAGGAGGAAAAGACGCGCCTCGCCGCCCTGCGGCAGACGCTGGAT
>CAJWWA010000364.1 GCA_913048495.1 uncultured Halieaceae bacterium | reverse complement strand
GTCGATCGCCGTCACGCCCTCGGCGCGCGATTCGGCGCGTTCGCCCGCGGCGTTCGTCCGTGTAGTCGATGAAGGCCGTGCTGCCGTCCGGCCGCGGCAGCACCAGCGAGCCGCGCACCTGCTGGTCGCGCCGGTCCATCCAGAACAGCGCCAGGCGGCTCGACAGCCGGCCGTCCGCGAGCAGCGCCTTGTGGCCGAGCTCGTAGTTCCAGAGCAGCTCCTGGTCGAAGGTCGTGTTCGCGGCGAGGACGGCTGCGCCGTCGCCCACGGAGTCGGGGTCCGTCGCCAGCACGCCGGCGTTCACGCCGCCGGCCCGGTAGCCGCGGGACACGCTGGCATAGACGAGGCCGGCGGCGGCGAGGTCCCGGGCCAGCACGACCTTGCCGCCCCAGAGGTCGTCCGAGGGGCTCGTGTCCACGCCGTTGCTGTCGCCGTAGTCCATGGCGCGGTGGGCCAGGCGCAGTCCCGTGCTCAGGGTCAGCGTCTCGCCGAGGGCGATGTCGAGCTGGCCGTAGGCTGCGGCCGTGCGCGCCTCGAAGCGGCTGTGGAAATCGCTGTCGAGATAGGTGTAGCGGCGGCGCAGGGTCTCGTCGTCGCGCAGTCCGTAGACGCCCGCCACCCAGTCCGTGGAGCGGCCGAACAGCGTCAGCGGCTGCCGCGAGGACAGGCGCAGCTCGGCGCTTACGCTGTCGCGGTCGCGCAGGTACTCGTCGAAGGAGCTGTACTCGAGCTCCGGGGCGATGCCGACATAGGCCCAGTCCTCGTCGTAGGCATAGGCCGTGTCCGTGTCGGCGGCACTCAGGAAGGTCTCGAGGTCGACCGCGTCGCCCTCCCGGTGCCACTGCAGGCTGCCCGCGACGGCCTCCAGGGTGTCGCGACCGGGCTGGTCCGAGAGCGTGGTGCGCGTGTTGTCGAGGGAGAAGGCGTCGTAGCCGTTGTCCACGTCGACGGCGAACAGGTGCAGGTCCACGGTGTTGCGGGCGTCCGGCAGCCAGCGCAGCTTGGCGCTGCCGCTGGTCTCGTCGCGGTCGTTGGTGTCGTCGCGGCCGAGCCAGGCGTTGTCCATGTAGCCGTCGCTCACGTTGTGGCCGAGGCTCACCCGGTAGCGCAGCGTGTCCGTTAGCGGCCCGGTTAGCGCGGCGCCGAGGGTGCGGGTGTCGTATTCGGCGGCGCTCACTTCCACGCGGCCGCCGGTTTCCGCGGCGGGGGCCGCCGTGCGCAGGTTGATCAGGCCCGCCAGCGCGTTGGCGCCGTGCAGCGTGCCCTGGGGGCCGCGCAGGACCTCCACCTGCTCCACGTCGAAGAGCAGGGCGGCGGTGCCCAGGCCGGAGAAGTCGACCCCGTCGATGCGCAGGCCCACGGACGGGTTCAGCGGCTCGACGAACTGGGAGCGCTCGCCGATGCCGCGCACCTGGTAGAAGCGGGCGCGGGAACTGCCGCCGGCGAAGTTGACGTTGGGCGCGAGGTTGAGCACGTCCTCGAGGTGCCGGGCCGCGCGCTGGCGGATGGCGGTGCGGTCGACGACGCTGGTGCTGGCGCTCTGCTCGAGGAGCGGCGTCTCGCGAAGCTCCGCGGTGACCACGATCTCCTCGATCGGCGCCGCGGCTGCGGTTGTTGCAGAGGCAAGGACGAGGGCGAGGCTGACCACGATCAGCGGGCCGGGACGGGTCGCGGGATGCTTCATGGGTTTCCTCCCTCGGGCGGCGGGGGAGGGCGGCCACGGCGGGCCAGCGACACCATCCCTACGCCGGTATTGTCCGGTTCAGGTTCGAAGGGTTCGCTCGCGGGAGCGTCTCAGGCCGGGGCCACCCCTTGGCAGGCGCCGAGTATACGGCCCTGCAAACGGCGGTGTAAACTCACCGCAACGGACAGTGAGGGCCACGGCGTGGGAGAAGCGAACGCGGGGGATGCGAACGTCGGGGAAGGTGAGCAGCCGGTCGCGCCGAGCGGCACGGAGCGGGTCAGCGTCGAGCGAGACCTTCTCGAGCAGGTGCTCTACGCCCACCACCGGCTGCAGGGGAAGCTCGACCTCGGCCTGATGGTCGATTTCCTGACCGTGGAACTGCCGCAGCGCCTCGGCCTGCCCGCGGCAGAGCTTCAGCTCGCGGACCCGGACGGCGAGATCGCCGCGCTGCTGCCGGACCGTCTCGTCAACCAGCGCTGCCTCCGCCTCGGCGTCGACCCCTTCGACCTCGAGAGCCTGTACGTCGCGCTGCCGCAGGTCGAGGTGGTGCAGTTCGGTGACGAGCGCATGTTCCGGCTGCTGGCCTGGGACGACAAGTCCGGCGGCGCGGTACTGATGCCGCTGATCGAGTCCGGGCACCTCGTGGGCAGCTACCACTGGGGCCTGGGCTCGCCGCGCTGGGAGGCGGAGCGCGCCGACTACGAGCTCCTGCGCAGCCTCACCCAGTCCATCTCCTCCACCTACGTGCGCGTGCGCCAGCACCAGCAGGCAGACCAGCGTGAAGGCCAGCAGTGCGAGGCTATAGCCGCGCCAGCCCTGCTCCTGCTGCGGGTCGATGCCGGCGACACGGTAACAGGCGCGCTCCAGGGGTTGCAGCAGAGGGCTCAGCCAGGTGCGCTGGCCTTCCATCACGCGATAGAAGTAGCGCCCCAGAAACGGCGCCGGTGCCAGCACCAGCGCTGGCGCCTGCCACCAAGGTGGCAGGTCCTATGGATCGACCTGCCACCAGACAGTGGCCTGCCACCTTAACCTTCTGTTGCGATTAATCCAAGGGGGGGTTAATAAAAGCCTTTTAAAGGCTCCTTAAAGGGTCCTTTAAAAGGCGGCGCCGCGGGGCTGAAACGGCGCTGAACGGCGCTGAGAGAGACAAAGAGAGAGAGAGAGAGAGAGGGAGC
>CAJWWA010000363.1 GCA_913048495.1 uncultured Halieaceae bacterium | reverse complement strand
CGGCCAGCATGACTAACTCAAACCGGTTATCAACATTATCCAGACAGTCTTCAACAGTTATTCTCGCCATGACAGCGTAGTCTCCTTATTACTCACCGCGAGTCAACGCGGCCGCGCAGTATAGCGTAGCAAAGGGGTTTTCACCTCCCCGACAACGTCAATATTGCCGGGAGTGCCTACCCTTACGAACAAACTAGGTGAGCAGATCCTCAATGAGATCCTGAAGCGCCGACTGCTGCTGACCGGTGCGCAGGCGCAGAGAGCGCACCAGCGCCTGCAGGGCGTCGTGGTCGTCGAGGTCGCCGCGGACCAGCTCGCAGCCCGCCGCGGCGAGCTCACCGGCACTGCCGGGGCGCCGGGCGAGGGCGCGCACCGGGTGCCCGCGGTGGCGCAGGGTCAGGGCGAGATTGCGGCCGATGAATCCGGTGGCCCCGGTGAGGGCGATGCGGGCCCCGGGTTCAGGCCCCGGTTCGCCGTTCAGGCCGTGGCGACCCGAACGCGCAGTTCCTCGGCGACCGCGTTCAGGCGCTCCTCGTCGTGGGCGGCAATGAAGTCGAGGCGCGCCTTGGCGCGCGACAGCTTGCCGGAGGAGGTACGGGGCAGCGAGTGCGGGGGCACCAGCTCGACGTAGCAGTCGAGGCCGAGCTCCGTGCGCACGATGGCCGTCAGCCGGCGCACCAGGCCGTGGCGCTTGTTCGGGTCGCGCTCGCGGCACTGCACGACCAGCACGCACATCTCTTCGCCCTCGTGGTCCGGGGCGGAGAAGGCGAGGGCGTCGCCCACGCGCACTTCCGGCTGGGTCTCTGCGAGGTGCTCGAGGTCCTGCGGCCAGATGTTGCGGCCGTGGATGATGATGAGGTCTTTCTTGCGGCCGGTGATCGTGAGCACGCCGTCCGCGAGGTAGCCGATATCGCCGGTGTTCAGCCAGCCGTCACCGCACAGGGCGTGGGCCGTTTCTTCCGGCAGGTTGAAGTAGCCGGACATCACGCTGGGGCCGCGCAGGTGGATAACGCCGCTCTTCCAGTCGGGCAGGGCATTGCCGTCCTCGTCGCGCACTTCCACTTCGAAGCTCGGCAGCGGTACGCCGCAGTTCACGAAGTGGCGGCCGCGGCCCTCGGTCTCGCCCCGGTCCATGAGCACGGCCTCGTGCTGGTCGGCGAGGTGGTCGCTGTCGATGTAATGGGTGCTGAAGCCCTCGGAGAGCGGCGAGAAGCTCACCCCGAGGGTGCACTCGGCCATGCCGTAGCAGGCGACGAAAGCGCGCCGGTCGAAGCCCGCCGGCTCGAGGATGTCGGCGAAGTGCTCGAGGGTCTGCGGCCGGATCATCTCGGCGCCGATGCCGGCCACGCGCCAGTGGCTGAGGTCGTACTCGGCGATGTCGCCCGGGCGCACGCGGCGGGCGCAGAGGTCGTAGCCGAAGCTCGGTGCGAAGGCGATGGTGGCCTTCGACTGCGTCATCATCTTCAGCCACTGGCGGGGGCGCATGGCGAATTCACGGGTGTCGAGGTAGTCGACGGAGATCTGGGCGGCCACCGGCGTCAGCACGAAGCCCACGAGGCCCATGTCGTGGTAGAAGGGCAGCCAGGACATGAGGCGGTCCTTGCCGGTGATGTTGAGGCCGTGAGCGACGATGCCGTGCAGGTTGGCCATGGCAGTCTGGTGGCGGATGATCACGCCGCGGGGGAAGCGGGTGCTGCCGGAGGTGTACTGCAGGTAGGCGATGTCGCCGGCGTCGACGGCCGGCAGGTCGATGGCCGGCACGTCCAGGGCGTAGAACGCCTCCGGCGTTGCCACCATGCGCACCGACAGGCCCTCGCTCGCTTCCTCGAGGAAGCCGAGATAGCCCTCGGACGCCACGGCGACGTCGGCGTCGCTGGCCTCGAGCAGGCGGTGCAGCTGGGCGACATAGGCCTCGTGGGCGCCGATCTTGACGGAGGCGGGCAGCGCCACCGGGATCAGGCCGGCGTACTGGCAGGCGTAGAAGAAGCGGACGAAGTGGGCATCGGTTTCGGCGACCAGGGCGACGCGGTCACCCTTGGCGAGGCCGAGGCCGAGCAGCTGGCGGGCAAGCTCTTGCGACTGCTCGCGCAGCTCGCGGTAGGTGAGGCGATCGTAGATGCGGCCGCGGCCGTTGAAAAAGTTGCAGCCGGTGTCCCCCTGCGCGGCGTAGTCCAGCGCCTCCGTCAACGTGGCGAAGTCGGCTGGCCTGAACGGCTGCGTGTTAGCGGTGGGTGTGGCTGAAATGTGCAACGATCCGTCTCCCTTCGGTCCTGACTCCATCCCGCGGCGCCGTGATTCGGGCGCTTGCGGAACGTGCTGCCGCAATATCCTTCTGCCGCTGTTCTCCCGCGGGAAAACAGCGTCACAACACTTCAATACGGGAGCCCATGGTAGCATTCCGCGAAGGTGCGGAAACAGGAAATAATACCAAGCCAGTCAATAACCTATCTCGATCCGGGGAAGCTCTACATGAACTTCTCCGCCGGTTGTTCCACCGGTTCTTCGACGGCTCTTTAACGGCCTGGCAGCCCCCTCTCGGACCGCCGCCAGGGGCCGGCGGTCACGCGATAACGGGCTGAGACAACAGCGTGGCCGGGAAAGTTCCGGGACGGCGGCAATTCGCGCCGCCGGCGGGTATACTCGCCGCCTTTGTCAATTACACGTACACGGGGCAGCCGGGGAGGGGCGCGTGAGTGAGCAGAAGCAGGCAGCTGACCGGTCCCTCGCCGTGGTGCCCCTGGCGGGCCGGCGCGACCTCGGCCGCTTCATCGACCTGCCGCGGCAGCTCTACGCCGATGACCCCTGCTTCATTGCGCCCCTGGCCTTCGAACAGCGCCAGCGCTTCTCGCCGAAGAGCCCCTACGCGGCGCATGCGCGCTGGCAGGGCTGGCTCGCGCTCG
>CAJWWA010000362.1 GCA_913048495.1 uncultured Halieaceae bacterium | reverse complement strand
CGGGCGATCGGTGTATCCGCCAGCGGCAGTTCGTCGACGCTGGCACGCAGCACGACGTCCGTAACATCCAGCACCACCCGGCGCGGGCTGTCGAGCACGATGACCCGGTGCTCGGCGGGGGCGTCGAGGTCGAGCACGATGCGGGTGTGGTCCGGGGCGCGCCAGAGGCGCACGTCCTGCACCGTGGCAGCACCGGCACCGGCCGCAGCCAGGAACAGGGCGGCCAGCGCGGCGAACGCGGTAGCGAGGGCGGCAGGGCGGCGGGCCGCGGCGCCGCGGCGGCCGAAGCGCTGGCGGTGCTCAGCCGTCGTCGATTGCTGCAAGCACATCTCCTGCTACCGGGGTTGCCGCCTCCAGCGTGACCCTGCGGCCATCGCCCTGCGCGATCATGGTAATCGCTAAGTCAGCGGCGGGCAAAAAACCGCCGCCGCGCTCCGGCCACTCCACCAGGCACAGGCAGTCTCCCGCGAGGTAGTCGCGGAAGCCCAGCAGCTCGAGTTCTTCCGGATCCGCGAGGCGGTAGAGGTCGAAGTGGTAGACGGGGAAGCGGGTGTGCTCATAGGGCTCCACCAGCGTGTAGGTCGGGCTCTTCACGGCACCCCGGTGGCCGAGGCCCTGGACGATGCCCCGGGACAGGGTCGTCTTGCCCGCGCCGAGGTCGCCGCTGAGCGTAACCAGCAGGCCCGGCACCAGCGCCGCCGCCAGCCGCTCCCCGAGGGCGACCGTCGCCGCCTCGTCGGGCAGCGTGAAGGCCAGCGCGCGCATCAGCCGAGCAGCCGCCGCAGCGGCGCGAACAGGTCCGAGGGCAGGAGACCGCGCTGGCCATCAGCGGCGGCGAGATCCGCGGCGGCCGCGTGCGCCGACACGGCGAGGCGCGCGGCGCTCGCCGGCGGCAGGCCCTGGGCGAGGAGGCCACCGGTGAGACCGGCCAGGACATCGCCCATGCCGCCGGTGGCCATGCCCGGGTTGCCGGCCGCGCAGAGGCCGCCGCTGCCGTCCTCGGCCACCACCAGGCTGCCGTTGCCCTTGAGCACGACCGTGGCGGCGTAGCGCTCGGCAAGCGCCTGTGCACTGCCGAAACGATCGGCCTGCACCGCCCCGCTGTCAGTGCCGAGGAGCGCGCCGGCTTCCCCGGGGTGCGGTGTGAGCACGGCGGGGGCGGGCCAGGGCGCGTTACCGGCAGCGAGCAGCGCAAGGCCGTCGGCGTCGATCACGGCAGGCAGGGACGCGCTGCGCGCGCGGGCGAACAGCTGCTCGCCCCAGGGGCCGCGGCCGAGGCCGGGGCCGAGCACCAGCAGGTCGCTCGCCGCGAGCAGCGGCTCGAGCTCGTGCACATCCGCCACCGCGTGCACCATGGCCTCGGGCAGCCGCGCAAGAAAGGCCGGCACATGCTCGCCGCGGGTCGCCACCCGCACCAGGCCCGCCCCCGCGCGCAGCGCCGCCTCGGCGGCGAGCAACGCGGCGCCGCCCATGCCGCGGTCGCCACCGATCACCAGCACATTGCCGAAATGCCCCTTGTGTGCCTGCGGCGCTCGCGGGGGCAGGGCCTCGCGCTCCGCCACCAGGGACAGGAGCTCCCAGGCCTCGCCGCGCGGCACGGCGGCAAGGCTTTCCGCCGGCACCGCGAGGTCGTCGAAATCGAGGTCGCCGGCCAGGGCCGGGCCGTCGGCGGTATACAGGCCGCGCTTGCGGCCGATGAAGGTCACGGTCGCGGTCGCGCGTACCGCCGACCCGAGGACCCGCCCGCTGTCGGCGCAGAGCCCCGAGGGGATATCCACCGCCAGCACCGGCAGGCCGGTGTCGTTGATGGTCTCGATGACGGCGGCGGCGTCGGGGCGGACGGAGCCGCCGAGGCCGGTGCCGAGGAGCGCGTCGACGATCACGACGCCGGTGCCGGCGGACAGGCAGCCCGCCTGCCAGGGCTCCACGGTGACGCCCTCCGCGAGGGCGTGCTGCCGCGCCCTGGCCGCATCGCCGCCCAGCCGCGCCGGGTCGCCGACGGCGAAGACCGTGACCGGCAGGCCGCGCTTGTGCGCGAGGGCCGCCACCAGGTAACCGTCGCCGCCGTTGTTGCCGCCGCCGCAGACCACCGCGATGCCCGCGGGCGCCGGCCAGCGCCGGGTCAGGCGCGCGAAGGCCGCCTCGGCCGCGCGGGCCATGAGGGTCATGCCGCGCAGGCCGCCGCGCTCGATGGCGGCCGCGTCGAGGGCGCGGGTCTGCGCCGCGCTGTACAGTAACGGTGCCGCTTCCGGCATGGATCCTCCGCTCGCGTGCATCGCCCCGGCGGGGCGTCGCTTTCCGGCAGTTCGCTTTCTGGCAGAATGATACCGTACCCCGAATGGTTCCCCGCACTCAGCAGGCGCACCCGTGACCACCACCATCGCGAGCGACAACCCGGCCGCGCTGGCCGAGCGCATCCGCGGCTGGGCCCGCGAGTTCGGCTTCCAGCAGCTGGGCATCAGCGACATCGACCTCGCGGCGCACGAGGGCTACCTGCAGAAATGGCTGGACGCCGGCTACCACGGGGGCATGGACTTCATGGCTGCCCACGGCACGCGACGCAGCCGCCCCGAGGAGCTGGTGCCGGGCACCTGCCGCGTGCTCTCCGTGCGCATGGACTACCTGCCGCCGGAGGACGACCCGGACGCCACGCTGGCCGACGGCGAGCGCGCCTACATCGCCCGCTACGCGCTCGGCCGCGACTATCACAAGGTCCTGCGCCGGCGCCTGGCGAGGCTCGCGAAGCGCATCGAGGCCGAAGCCGGCGGCGGCCGGTACCGCGCTTTCGTCGACTCCGCGCCGGTGCTGGAGCGGGCCATCGCCGAGAACGCGGGCCTCGGCTGGATTGCCAAGAACACCATGCTCATCAACGAGCAGGCCGGGTCGTGGTTCTTCCTCGGCGAGATCTACACCGA